>JBILGJ010000330.1:0-3541 GCA_044351125.1 Micropepsaceae bacterium | reverse complement strand
GGGTCAGACCCTGCACGTGAATGGCGGAATGGCCATGATTTGAAGGGTTTAACCTTGTTCGCCTGCCTGTTGGCAAGGCGAAGGAAGGTGTGTTACCAAGCCGCAAATTCTCCGGGAGAGTCTCTATTCTCTGCAGGACTTTGGGGGTACCCATTCCGGGATACCGATTTCTTGAAGGACAATAAAATGAGCGATATCGCCGACCGCGTGAAGAAGATTGTCATCGAGCATCTGAATGTCGATGCTGACAAGGTTACAGAGAACGCCAGCTTCATCGACGATCTCGGCGCGGACAGCTTGGACACCGTCGAGCTGGTCATGGCCTTCGAAGAAGAGTTCAACGTCGAGATCCCGGACGACGCCGCCGAGTCGATCGTGACTGTTGGCGATGCCGTGAAGTTCATCAAGGAAAAGGCCGCCTGATAAGGCAGCGCCTGTTTTTCCTGCCCTTGTCAGCCGGATAGATCATGCGCCGCGTTGTTGTAACCGGATTGGGAATGGTGTCGCCTCTCGCCTGTGGCGTTGAGGAGACTTGGTCACGCCTGCTCAAGGCGGAATCGGGTGCGCGAAAGATAACGACTTTCGACACATCGGACCTACCGGCGCGCATCGCGGCGAATGTTCGGCGAGGCGATGGTTCCGACGGAACCTTCGATGCCGACAAGTGGATGGATCCCAAGGAAAACCGTCGCGTGGATGATTTCATCATCTTCGCGATGGCCGCCGCAACGCAGGCGATCACGGACTCAGGGTTCAAGCTGGAGACCGAGGATCAGAAAGCGCGCGCCGGCGTGATGATTGGGTCGGGGATCGGCGGCCTGCCGGGCATCGCCGAATCATCCGTCATCCTTCATGAGAAGGGCCCGCGCAAGATCAGCCCCTTCTTCATCCCGGGACGGCTCATAAACCTCGCGTCCGGCTACGTGTCGATCAAGCATGGCCTGAAGGGCCCCAACCACGCTGTGGTGACGGCCTGCTCGAGCGGCGCCCATGCGATAGGCGATGCAGCCAGAATGGTGGCGCTCGACGATGCCGACATCATGGTCGCCGGCGGCGCCGAGGCTGCAATTTCGCGCATTGGCATGGCCGGATTTGCGGCATGCCGGGCTCTGTCCACCGGCTTCAATGAAGAGCCGCATCGCGGCTCCCGCCCCTATGACAAAGATCGGGACGGGTTCGTGATGGGCGAGGGGGCCGGCATGGTCATCCTCGAGGAACTCGAGCACGCACGTCGCCGCGGCGCGAAAATCTATGCCGAGGTGAAGGGCTATGGCATGTCCGGCGATGCTCACCACATCACGGCCCCTGCCGAGGACGGGAACGGTGGTTTCCGCTCGATGCAGATGGCGCTGAAGCGGGCCGGTATGATGCCGTCCGACATCGATTACGTGAATGCACACGGTACGTCGACCCCACTGGGCGACGAGATCGAGTTGCGCGCCGTCGAGCGCCTGTTCGGCAACGCGGCCGAACGCGTCTCCATGTCGTCGACAAAATCTTCGATCGGTCATCTCCTCGGGGCTGCCGGCGCCGTCGAGGCAATTTTCAGCATTCTGGCGCTGCGTGACCAGATTTGTCCGCCAACGCTCAACCTCGATAACCCGTCGGTTGAAACAAAGATCGACCTTGTGCCGCACCAGGCGAAAAAGCGCGAGATCCGGGCCGCGCTCTCGAATTCCTTCGGATTTGGCGGAACCAACGCCACTCTGATTTTGACCCGGGCGTCGTAATAGTTAAGAATTGGGTCTGGTCCATTCTCCGGCGGAGCCTTCGCTTTGCGGTTCTTTCTGCGCGCATTCCTCCTGATCCTCTTGCTCGCCGTAGCTGGCGCCGGTTTTGGCGCATGGCATGTCTGGAGCCGATTTGAATCTGCAGGACCGGCTGCAGCATTCGGCACGAACGAAACCGTGGTTGCCTTGCCGCGCGGCACGGGCCTCAACCGCATTGCCGAGACACTGGAAGCGCAGGGCGTGATCGACAACAGCCTGATCTTCCGCGCCGGCGTCATGTACTACGGCAAGGCCAGCCAGTTGAAGGCCGGCGAATACGCGATCCCCTCGGGCGCGTCGCCCCGCCAGATCATGGACATCCTCATCGAAGGCAAGGCCATTATCTACAAGCTGACGCTGCCTGAGGGACTGACCACGGCGATGGCGCTCGACCTCGTGGCGAAGCATCCTTCCCTTGAAGGCCAGATCACGCGTGCGCCAGCTGAAGGAATGCTGCTGCCGGAAACCTACATCTTCAATCGCGGCATGCCGCGCGACGAACTGGTTGCGCGCATGGAGCGCGACCATCAGGCCGTCATCGACGAGCTTTGGGAGCGTCGTGCGCCGAACCTGCCGATAGCGACCAAGGACGAAGCCATCATCCTCGCGTCGATTGTGGAAAAGGAAACGGGTGTCGCCAGTGAGCGACCGCTGGTCGCCGGCGTATTCGTAAACCGGCTGCGCAAAGGCATGAAGCTGCAGTCGGATCCCACCATCATCTATGGTCTGACAAAAGGCGTGCCGCTTGGCCGAGGCATCCGCAAAAGCGAGATCGAAAAGCCTACGCCATACAACACCTATGTGATCAATGGCCTGCCGCCGACACCCATCGCCAATCCTGGCCGCGAGTCCATTGCGGCTGTGTTGAACCCGGCCGATACCGACGCCCTGTTCTTTGTCGCAGACGGAACCGGTGGCCATGTATTTGCGGCGACCCTGGCCGAACACGAACGAAACGTCGCGAACTGGCGGCAAGTCGAACGGCAACGCGCCGCCGGGGCAGCCGCCACGAACGGTCAGCCCAGCGTACCCTGATCAACCTGGCACAATTGAGCCAGGTCCCAGCGGTCACTAGGATCAAACGATCCGGAATCGGAACAGCAGGTCTCACGATGTCTCTTTCGAGCATGACTGGCTTCGCGCGCACCAATGGCGCGCACGGGCCCTGGCGCTGGCACTGGGAGGTGCGCAGCGTGAATGCACGCGGCCTCGACGTGCGGGTGCGCATCCCCGAGGGCTTTGAAAGCCTGGAACAGCCCACGCGGATGCTGGCGGCCGAACGGTTCACGCGCGGATCGCTGAATGCAACGCTGACGGTGGATGCAAGCCAGACGCGCGGCGCCGTGAGGGTCAACGAGGAGGCTCTGGGGCAGGTTCTGTCGATCCTGCAGACGCTTGAACGCTCGGTCCGCGCGGACCCACCAAGGCTGGACGGCATTCTCGGCCTTCGCGGTGTGCTCGAGGTCCAGCAGCAGGCATTGTCCGAGGCCGAGATCGCGGATCGCGATGCGGCGATCCTCAACAGCCTGACGCAGGCCCTGGACGGACTGCTCGAAGCACGAAGCAACGAAGGCAGCCGCCTGCGTGGCTTCCTGACAACACAGGTGTCCGCTCTCTCGGGCCTGCGGGAACAGGCCGCCACGCTTGTCCTGTCCCAGCCGGATCAGTTTCAGGCCCGCCTCAAGGCAGCACTGTCACAGCTTGACGGCGCGCAGGCTGGCGTGTCCCAGGATCGCATCGCCCAAGAGGTGGCCATGCTGCTCGTGAAGGCG
>JBILGJ010000329.1:0-3546 GCA_044351125.1 Micropepsaceae bacterium | reverse complement strand
GAACATGCCGGTCAGCGCGCCGGGCTTGCCCCAGGCTTCGATGAAGGCGGCGCGATCGGTGGGCGTCAGATGGCCGGCCGCGGCGGTCTTCTCGAGCGAGCGCCAGAGCAGCGCGTAGTCATTTGCCGCGAAACGCGCTTCCGATCCCTCGGCCCTGATGTCGTGGATGTATTGCGAGGCGGCGGCCTGCGCGGGGTTCCTTGCGATCTCGCGCTGGAATGCGCCGGGATGGACCGCATTCAGGATCACGAGGCGGTCGAGCATCTGCGGGTAGCGGATCGCGAAGGCCCAGGCCAGCGCACCGCCCCAGTCATGGGCCACCAGCGTGAAGCGCTGCTTGCGGATGAACTGGCCGGCGAAATCTGCGACATCATCGACGAGCCGCTTCGTGCGATAGCGCGCGACCTCTTGCGGTTTTGACGACAGGTTGTAGCCCGGCAGATCCGGGGCCACGCAGTGCCACGCGTCGGCGAGGCCTTCGAGCTGGTGACGCCAGGCGTACCAGAATTCAGGGTAGCCATGCAGGAAGAGAACCAGCGGTGCGTCTTCCGGCCCGCTGGCGGCGTAGTGGAGCTTCAGGTCGTTGGCGGCGGCGTAGCCGTGGCGGATCATGGTGGAGGCATCCCTTCATAGGCCAGCATCCGTACACCAATGCGCGACTGAATTGACATATGTCAATAATATCGATACACTGACATACATGGAAAAGATGCAGATTTACTTCCCCAAGGAAGAACTCGACGCTCTGCGTGCCGAAGCCGAACGCTCCGGACGAAGCGTGGCTGATCTTGTCCGCGAGTCGGTGCGCAAGACAATTCTCAAGCCGAAAATGCAAGGCCCCGTAGGCCTGTGGGATGGCGAGCCGCGACGATTTTCAATGGATCACGACACGATTTACGACGAAAACTGATGCGCCACGGCGAGGATGTCTTTGTCGATACTGGCGCATGGATCGCCCTGGCAGTCATCCGGGACCCCTATCATCAGGCCGCCGTTTCGCAGTGGGAGATGCTCCTCGAAAACCGCGCACGCCTGTCGACATCTGTACCCGTCGTGATCGAAACCTTTACCTTCCTGCAGCGCAACGCCAACCTGATGGTGGCCAGTGCGTGGCGTGACAGTTTCGGATCCGAGATCCCCGTGAAGGTCCTCGAGTGCCGCAAACAGGATCTCGACGAGGCTTGGTCGCATTTCCAGCACAGAAAATTCCACAAACTCTCTGTCGTCGACGCCAGCAGCTTCACGCTCATGCGGCGGCACAAGATCCGCCGGGCTTTCGCCTTCGATCATCACTTTACCCTCGCAGGTTTCAAGCCAGTTGCCTGAGCCCCCAGGCCCTCATGCCTTGTCCCTGGGGCTGCGACGGTTCTTGGTGCCGGAGAGGGCGCGGATGATGCCGCGCAGGGTCTGGACTTCCTGGTAGCTCAGCTCGGCGCGGTGCCACATGTTGCGCAGGTTCTGGACCATGCCCTCGCGCTTTTCGGGCGGGAAAAGGAACTCGGTGCGGTCAAGCTCGCCCTCGAGGTGCTCGAAGAAACCGACGAGGTCTTCCTTGTTGGCCAGGTGCGTGCGACGGAACTTGGCGGGGATCTTGAAGTCGGGCTTGATCTCGGTCTGCTTCCACCACTCATAAGCCACGACGGCCACGGACTGCGCCAGGTTCAGCGACATGAACTGCGGGTTGGTCGGGATGGTCATGATGGCATCGCAGAGGATCACCTCCTCGTTGGTGACACCCGTGCGCTCGGCGCCAAACAGGATGCCGCAGGGGCGGGTCTCCCGGACCTCGACGGCAAGCTCTGCGACGGCTTCTTCCGGCGTCAGGACGCGCTTTGACATCAGGCGGTCGCGGCCCGTGGTGACGACCACAAAGCCGAGGTCCGCCAGTGCGTCCTCGGTACGCTCGAAGACCCTTGCGTTTTTCAGGATGTCGACCGCGCCCACGGCCATGACATTGGCCTTTTCGTTGGGCCATTCGACCCTCGGGTTCACGAGGCGCAGGTCGGAGAGGCCGAAATTCAGCATCACGCGGGCAGCCGCGCCAATGTTCTCGCCCATCTGCGGGTGCGACAGGATAATCGCCGGTCCGGGCATCAGCCAGTCCTCCCAGCCTTGCGCCGCAAGGGGACGGCGGCTAAACAGCCTGCGCAACAGCATTTTGCAAGAGAAGCGAGAGATATCGTCATGGCGAAGATTAAGGTCAAGAATCCTGTCGTCGATCTGGATGGCGACGAGATGACCCGGATCATCTGGGACCTCATCAAGAAGAAGCTTATCCTTCCTTATCTCGACATCGACATCAAATACTATGATCTCGGGATCGAATACCGCGACAAAACAGACGACCAGGTGACGGTTGATGCCGCCGAGGCCATCAAGCGCTACGGCGTGGGCGTCAAGTGCGCGACCATCACGCCCGACGAAGCCCGCGTGAAGGAATTCAAGCTTAAGAAGATGTGGAAGTCGCCCAACGGCACGATCCGCAACATCCTTGACGGCACCGTGTTCCGCGAACCGATCATCTGCCGCAACGTGCCGCGCCTCGTTCCCGGCTGGACCGACCCGATCGTGATCGGCCGCCATGCCTTCGGCGACCAGTACCGCGCGACCGACTTCGTCGTTCCCGGCAAGGGCAAGCTGACGGTCACCTTCACGCCGGATGACGGCGGCGCACCGATCACGCACGAGGTCTTCAAGTTCCCGGGCGCGGGCGTCGCGATGGCGATGTACAACCTCGATGACTCGATCAAGAACTTCGCGCGCTCGTGCTTCAACTATGGCCTCGACCGCGGCTGGCCCGTGTACCTGTCGACGAAGAACACGATCCTCAAGGCCTATGACGGGCGCTTCAAGGACCTGTTCCAGGAAGTCTTCGACAAGGAATTCAAGCCGCGCTTCGAAGCCAGGAAGATCACATACGAGCATCGCCTGATCGACGACATGGTCGCCTCGGCCCTCAAGTGGAGCGGCAACTTTGTCTGGGCCTGCAAGAACTATGACGGCGACGTTCAGTCGGACACGGTCGCTCAGGGCTTCGGTTCGCTCGGCCTGATGACCAGCGTGCTGCTGACGCCCGACGGGCAGATCATGGAGTCGGAAGCGGCGCACGGCACCGTCACGCGGCACTATCGGCAGTGGCAGAAGGGCGAGCAGACATCGACCAACTCGATGGCCTCGATCTTTGCCTGGACGCGCGGGCTCATCCATCGCGGCAAGCTGGACGGAACGCCGGACGTGACGCATTTCGGCGAAACGCTGGAGAAGGTCTGCATCGACACGGTCGAAGCCGGCGACATGACGAAGGACCTGTCGCTTCTTGTCGGCCCGGACCAGAAGTGGCTGTCGACGGAAGGCTTCCTCGACAAGATCGACGCGAACCTCAGGAAGGCGATGAAGCTCTAATCCGCCTTACCTCCAAGTCCCCCATTCCGGCGCAGCGGCGCCCGGGGTGGGGGATCAGAGGACTGGATCTCCCGTGGGGCGCTTGGGTGACGGCGTTTCCTGCAGTTCCTCGGCGACGATATCGCCCGGGACATCGGCCCAATC
>JBILGJ010000328.1:0-3547 GCA_044351125.1 Micropepsaceae bacterium | reverse complement strand
GTTCTTGTCCTTCGCGCGCGCCACATATTCGGGAATGCGCTTTACGTCGCCGATTTCCTCGAGCATGCGCAGCGCAGCCTCGTTGGCACCGCCATGCGCAGGCCCCCAGAGGCAGGCGATGCCGGCAGCAATGCAGGCAAACGGATTGGCGCCCGACGAGCCGGCCAGACGCACGGTCGATGTCGATGCGTTCTGCTCGTGATCGGCGTGCAGGATGAAGATGCGGTCCAGCGCACGCGCCAGAACCGGGTTCACCTTGTACTCTTCCGCCGGCACCGCAAAACACATGCGCAGGAAATTCTCGGCATAGTTCAGGTCGTTCTGCGGATACACGAACGGCTGCCCGACCGAATACTTGTACGCCATGGCCGCGATCGTCGGCATTTTCGCAATCATGCGATGGCTGGCGATCGTGCGCTGCTGCGGGTCATTGATGTCGGTCGAGTCGTGATAGAAAGCAGAAAGCGCACCGACGACGCCGCACATCACCGCCATCGGGTGGGCATCGCGGCGGAACCCACGGAAGAACATGC
The DNA here is from genome assembly GCA_044351125.1 of Micropepsaceae bacterium. Taxonomy (GTDB): domain Bacteria; phylum Pseudomonadota; class Alphaproteobacteria; order Micropepsales; family Micropepsaceae; genus SZUA-430. Next base: position 3,014 of record JBILGJ010000328.1, on the reverse strand, counting down.
TGATCTGCTCGTGCACCATCGTATGGCGCGTGATCGCCGTGCGGAAGGCCTTGAGGCGGTCGGCCGACGGAAGCTCACCGTGCAGCAGCAGATAGCAGACTTCGATGAAGTCGCTCTGCTCGGCCAGCTGGTCGATCGGATAGCCGCGATAGAGCAGCACGCCCTCGTCGCCGTCGATATAGGTGATCGCGCTTTCGCAGCTTGCGGTGGACTGAAATCCCGGATCGTAGGTGAAGATCCCGGCGTCGCCGTAAAGTTTGCGGATATCAACGACATCCGGGCCCACGGTGCCGCTGGAAACAGGGAACTCAAGCGTCTTGCCGCCAATGGTCAGGCTGGCCTTGCCAGCGGCTTTTGGCGCGGATTGTGATTTCGACATGGACGGTCTCCTTTGGCCACGACGCATGACCCGACGGTTGGTCGTATTTGTGCATCGCAATATATTAAATTCGATTTACATGGTAAGCATCATTCAGCATTCGATTACTGGGGATTCAGCGGTTACCCGGTTACCTGGTCCTTAATGCGTGCGAGGGATTCCTCCCGACCGAGCACGAAAAGCACATCAAATATTCCCGGGGAAGTGGATTTTCCTGTCAAAGCCGCCCGCAAGGGTTGTGCTGCCAGTCCAAGCTTCAATCCCGCCGACTCGGCATAGGCCTTGGTCGCCGCCTCAAGTTCGGCAACGGTCCAGTTCGTGGCCGAGAGCGCCTCGTGCAGGCCAGCGAGCACCTTGCGCGCATCCGGGGTCAGGATCTTCGCTGCAGCCGCATCGATTGCGAGCGGCCGGCGTGCGAACAGGTATGAAGCACTCGTCGCAAGCTCGACCACCGTCTTGGCACGCTCCTTGAGGCCCGGCATCGCCTGGAGAAGGCGCGCCCGCTCGGTCTCCGTGACAGCCAGACCTTCGCGGGCCATGTGCGCCACCACGCCATCAGCCAAAACCTCGTCGCGCTCAAAGCGCATGTAGTGACCGTTCAGGTTCTCGAGCTTCTTGAAATCCACGCGCGACGGGCTTCGCCCGATGCTCTCGAGATTGAACCACGCGATTGCTTGAGGCGTGGGAATGATTTCATCATCGCCGTGGCTCCAGCCCAGGCGCAGGAGGTAGTTCCGCATGGCCTCAGGCAGATAGCCGAGATGCTGGTATTCGTGGATGCCAAGCGCCCCGTGGCGCTTTGAAAGCTTCTGACCGTCCTCGCCGTGCAGGAGAGGCAAATGCGCATAGACCGGCTCGGGCCATCCCATGGCATCGATGATCTGCCGCTGGCGGGCCGCGTTCGTCAGATGGTCGTCGCCACGAATGATATGTGTAACACCCATGTCGTGGTCATCCACCACGACCGATAGCATGTAGGTCGGCGTCCCGTCGGACCGCAGCAGCACGAAATCGTCCAGGACATCGTTGGCAAAGCGCACGTCACCCTGGACCTTGTCGCGGATGATCGTCTCGCCACTGCGCGGTGACTTGATGCGCACCACGGGAGGAACATTCGGGCGTCGTTCCGACGCGGGCGCATCACGCCAGCGGCCATCATAGCGGATGGGCAGGTTCGCAGCGCGCTGTTTCTCCCGCATCTCCTCGAGCTCTTCCGGCGTCGCATAGCAATGATAGGCAAGCCCCTTCGCGACAAGCTGATGGGCAATTTCGGCATGTCGCGCCGCGCGCGAGAACTGGTAGACGACCTCGTCATCCCAGTTCAGCCCCAGCCACTTCAGGCCGTCGAGGATGGCGTCGATCGCTTCCGTGGTCGAGCGCTGCCGGTCGGTATCCTCGATCCTCAGGCGGAACGTCGCGCCATGACGGCGCGAATACAGCCAGTTGAAGAGCGCCGTGCGCGCACCGCCGATGTGCAGGAAACCTGTCGGCGACGGTGCAAATCTCGTTACAATTTTCATGTTTTGCCGGGCGTGTTTGTGGCCTAGAGGGCGCATCGCAGTCCGCAAGCAGAAAGCGGGCAGGAAGGCGCAACGCGCGGCCCCAGGTTCATGATCCAGCCCTCTGTCTACCAATCCATGCGGCATTTGCAAAAGCAGCTCCGCGCAGGCCGCAGCGCCTTCTGGTCGCATATGGCATACCTGTCACGCTGGCTGGCGGATTGCTGGGCGATCGACCGTGCAAACCGGAGCCTCGCCCTGCCAGTCCTGATGGGCCTGGGGATCGGCGCCTATTTCTACCTTCCGTCAGAGCCCCCAGCGGCCTCTACGCTGGCCGTGGCAGCCGTGGGGCTCGTCCTGTGGCGCATCGCGAGGTCGATGCATTGGCGGGGCGAGGGGGGCCTGTGGGTGATCGCTTGCCTTGCGTTTGGCTTTGGGGTTGCGACCTTCCGAACTTCTTCAGCCGATGGGCCTCAGGTCACATTGGCCGAGCAGGACGTGCTGCTCGAGGGCCGGATCATTTCGATCGAAGCGGGCCGCCGTGGCGGTCAGCGTCTCCTGCTCGACGCCCGCATCGAGGACAGCAACGGAATCCGCCGCCTGCGCCTGCGTCTGTCGACCCCTCGCGTCAATGCGGGCATCAGGGTGGGCGCTTGGATAAGAACCCGGGCGGACCTGAAACCCCTCCCGGCCCCGGTCATGCCCGGCGGCTTCGATTTCGGTCGCAAGCTCTGGTTCGATGGCGTGCGCGGGCTGGCCTTCACGCTTCAGGATATCGAACCCTCGGAGCCCCCGGACCAGCCGTCCCGTCTTGAGCGCTGGTCCGAAAGCCTGCGCCTCGTGAGGGATGGGATCACCGGACGTATCCTCGCGGTGACATCCGAAAGGGCAGGCCCCATTGCCGCGGCGTTCCTCACGGGCGAGCGCAGTGGCATTGCAGAGGAAGACAATGATGCCATGCAGGCCTCAAGCCTGTCGCATCTGCTGTCGATCTCGGGGCTTCACATGATGCTGGCAGGATTTGGTGTCTTTGCGGCCATACGATATGCCGCATGCCTCGTGCCATCGATGGCGAGCGCACCGCACGTCAAGAAGGTGGCAGCCGGGATCGCACTTGCTGCCTCGTTTGCCTATCT
>JBILGJ010000326.1:0-3557 GCA_044351125.1 Micropepsaceae bacterium | reverse complement strand
CACCCTCGGTGACCGAGACCTCGCCACGGACGGTGCCAAAGAATTCCGTGCTGTCAGGCCTCGCCGTTACAACCTTGATTGTACCGCCCATGGAGCCCTGGCCATAGAGCGTGCCGGACGGACCGCGGATGACTTCAACGCGCGACACGTCAAGCAGCCGGCCCGGAGGCGACAGCTGAAGGTTCGGGATGCCGAACGGTGTTTCGTCGACATAATAGCCGACGAGACCGTCACCGGTGGTGCCGCTGCTGATGCCGCGGATCTGCACGGTTTCAAAGCCCGGCGTCGACTTGGAGACGATCGAGGCACCCGGGATCTGGGGCACGAGGTCGGCAACCGCCGAAGCGCCCGTGTTGTCGATCTGGCTCTTGCTGATCGACTGCACCGGCAGCGGAACGTCCTTGAGTTTCTGCGCACGCTTCTGCGCCGTTACCACAACCTTTTCAACCTGCTCCGGCGCAGACTTCGCCGCAGCGTCCTGCGCTTGCGCCGAATAGCCGGTTGCCAGAATGAGCGTCGCCGACGCCATCAATCGAAGCTTGTAAGACACTGGATCCTCCCGCATTGAGGGCAGCCCTTGCCCTGATTTCAGACTAAACATTTGCTCAGTCCTGTGCAATAATAAGGCGGACCAAATGGCTCAAATTCGTGATTCTGCCTGACGGAGTGGCATCGATGCCTCAGTCACCTACCACTGTTGACGATGTCCTGGCCCATCGTCTCGCAACCGCAGCACAGGCCGAGGCCGTCATTGACGGCAATCTTCGCCTGACAAACGAAATGCTGCGCGCGCGTGTCGACGCCGTGGCGAAAACGCTGCTCGCGCTGGGGGTTGGAAAGGGCGACCGCGTCGCCACCCTGGCCCCGCCCTCGGCCGACTTTTGGACAATCTTCCTGGCTGCTTCCTCGATCGGCGCCATCTGGCAGGGCCTGAACCCGCGCTACCAGCGCAATGAATACGAGTACCTTCTGGCCGACGCCTCTCCCCGCGTGGTGTTCGTCCGCTCACCCTACGAGGATCGCGACTACCTCACCGAACTGTCCGCGCTGGCGCCGAGGGGCACACGGTTCCTGACACTCGGCGAGGACCCCCTCTCGGCCACGGACGAAACGGCGCGCCTCGGGAGCGGCATCTCCGATGAAACATTGCGGATGGCCCGCGCCGCAGTCACCCCCGAGGACATCGCCGTCATCGTCTACACCTCAGGCACCACGGGAAAGCCCAAGGGCGCAATGCTCTCGCACCGCGCCATCGTGCAGACCGCCCTGTCGAACCTCGCCTGGATGAAGCGCCCCATCATCTGCACCGTCTGCCCGGCGCCGATCAATCACGTCGGCGCGCTGAACAATGTCTGCTTCACGACCTTCGCCGCCGGTGGCCGCATCGTGTTCTTCCACAAGGTCGACCTTGCCGCACTCGGTGCGATCAACCAGCGCGAGCAGCCCGACTACCTCGTATCGAGCCCGACCGCCTTTGCCATGATGCTCGCCATCCCCGGCATCGACATGCGCAACTATGGCTATTACCGAATGATCGTCTTCGGCGGCGCCGCAACCCCCGTGGCCTATCTGCGCGAGATCCAGAAGACCGGCGCACAACTCTCCAGCGTCTACGGCCAGACCGAAACGACCGGCATGATGACGTGGACCGAGGCGGACGCCTCGCTCGACATCATGTCCGAGACCATCGGCAAACCCATCCCGGGCGTCGAGATCCGCATCGCCGACGGCGAAGGCAAAGTCGCCGCACAAGGCAAGACTGATGAAATCCAGGTCCGCGGCATCTGCGTGATGAGCGGCTACTTCAACAAGCCCGAAGCCACGCGCGAAGCCTTCACCCCCGATGGCTGGCTGCGAACCGGCGACCTCGGCTTCGCGCGGCCTGACGGCAACATCGTTTTCGCGGGACGCCTGAAGGAAATGTTCAAGTCCGGCGGCTACAATGTCTATCCGGTCGAGGTGGAGCTGGCGATCTGCGAGCATCCAGCCGTCGCGCAGGCCGCAGTCGTCGCTGTCTCGCACCCGACTTTCCAGGAAGTCGGCCACGGCTTCGTCCTGCCCAAGGCCGGCGCGAGCATCGACGCCGCCGGCCTGAAGGCCTTCCTCAAGGAACGCATCGCCGACTACAAGATCCCCAAGACCTGGAGCATCCTGCCCGCCTTCCCCTTCTTGCCGAACGGCAAGATCAACAAGCGCGCCCTGCAGGCAAGCCTCGACCAGACGACAGGAGCCGCCTGACCCATGCCCCTCAGCACCACCATCGTCGGCGAGACCACCGACCCCTTCACGCACCACGTCGACGCACGCTGGATCATGGCCTATGCCGCAGGCCTTGGAGACCTGAACCCGCGCATGATGGACACGGCAGGCAACAGCCCCGTCACGGCCCACCCGCTTTTTCCCGTCTGTCTCGAATGGCCCGTCGTTCTGGATGCAGCCCGCCTGCCAGGAAACGAGACCGCAACGCTTGAAGAGCGCGCGCGCGGCGTGCATGCCGCCCACGACCTTCACCTGCACCGCCCGATCCGGGCAGGCGAGACGCTCCACACAACGGCACGGGTCGTCGGGCTCGAAATGAGAAAGCCCGGAGCCGCCCAGATGACATTGCTCGAGACCCGCGATGAACGCGGCGACATCGTCTGCACAACATGGCAGCTTGGCATCACGCGCGGCGTCGAGATCACGGGCGAGCCGCGCTGGACCGCAACACCGCCGGCCCTGCCCACCGACGAGGGCACGGCCAGCGCCGACCTCTCGTTGCCGCTCAATGTCTTTCCCGGAATGGGCCAGATCTATACCGAGTGCGCCCGCATCTGGAACCCGATCCATTCAGACCGCGCCTATGCCATGGCAGCCGGCCTGCCCGACATCATCCTCCACGGCACGGCAACGATGGCTCTCGCTGTCTCCGGCATCGTCAACAGCTGCATCGGCGGCGACGTGGGACGGGTCAGGCGCATCGGCGGCCGCTTCTCGGCAATGGTGCCGGTACCGGACACGCTGACCCTGGACATCACCCGCCGCGGCCCCGACAGCGTGCGTTTCCGCGTCCGCAACGGCCAGGGACAGGATGCCATCACGCAGGGCTTCCTGGTCTGGTCAGCCTGAAATCGTTCAGGAGGCCGCGCTCGGCGGCAGGCCATTGAGGAAATCAAGCACGGCCGCGTTCACGGCGTCGGGTTTCTCGAGTTGCAGGAAGTGCCCTGCCCCCGCAATCCGCTTGACGGTCAGGCCGCCCGGAAAGAGCGATGGCACCATGCACCGCTCGAAAATGTCTGCGCTGATGCAGCCATCCGTCTCTCCACAGAGCCCCAGCGTCGGCGCCGTGACGGTCTTGGCGAACAGCGCGGCACCTTCCGCCTGCCGCGGCGCCTTCGTGTTGAAGGCCGTGCGATAATACTGAAGCGCCGCCGCGGCAACGCCTGGGCACTCGAAGCAGTCCAGAACGGCCCGCAGATCCGAAGGATCCGGCGTCCATCCCGGCGACCAGTGACGGTAGAGCATCTTCACAAAGGCCCAGTCATTGCGCGCCAGCGCCCAGTCAGCAAGGCCCCGCA
>JBILGJ010000325.1:0-3558 GCA_044351125.1 Micropepsaceae bacterium | reverse complement strand
CCAGCGAACGGCGTGAGCGTGTCGAGATGATCCGGCGTTTCTCGATCCAGATCCGGACCGAGATCATGTCCTCCGGGTCCGCACCCGGATTGAGGTTGATCCCGCGCATGACCACGATCATGCCCGGGCCATGTGCCGTCATGCGCGGTCGCGTGTCGGATGCCAGCAGAGCCTCCACCACGATGGGATCGAGGCCGGCGTCCTGCCGCACGTAGTGGTCGGCCTCGTCGGCTCTCCGGTTGAGGTGGACCCACAGCACGCCCGCATCCGGCGTCCAGTGCTTGATTTCAGGCCACTCAACCTCGCGCGCGCCGCCCTTGCCATCGAGAAGAAGGCCGCTGAGCAGTCCGTCATGGTCGAAATGGTCTTGCTTCACGTTTGCCATCGCCGGACTGGCCGCCTCGCTTGCAGGTTGGAACCCAATATCGGACACTGAGGCATGGAACCGGGAGACCCCGCCATGACAACCGTGCTGCTGACTCATTCCGCCTGCTTGTACCATGAAACACCACCCGGTCACCCCGAGAGCAGCGACCGCTTGCGGGCCGTGCTGCGCGCCCTCGAGGACGAGGCGTTCCAGTATCTCGTGCGCGAAGAGGCACCCCGGGCCGCCCGCGAGGAGATCGCGCGGGTCCACCCGAACTACTTCATCGATGCAGTCCTGAAGGCCGTCCCTGAAACAGGGTTCGCCTCGCTCGATCCCGACACGCATGTCTCGCCGGGTTCGCAGGAAGCGGCCTTGCGCGCGGCAGGCGCTGTCGTGGCGGCCGTCGACCGCGTCATGTCGGGGTCTGCGCGCAACGCGTTCTGCGCCGTGCGCCCGCCGGGGCATCACGCCGAACCAACCCGCGCGATGGGCTTCTGCCTGTTCAACAACGTGGCGATTGGCGCCCTGCATGCGCGCGAGAAGCACGGGCTCGGCCGCATTGCCGTCGTGGACTTCGATGTTCACCACGGCAACGGCACGCAGGCCATGTTCGAGGAAGACGAGAACCTGTTCTTTGCCTCCAGTCACCAGATGCCGCTCTATCCGGGCACTGGCAGGCCCAGCGAGCGCGGCCGAACCAACAATATCGTCAACGCAACCCTCGACCCGGGCGCCGGCGGCCACGAGTTTCGCCAGGCCTGGGACAACACTGTGCTGCCGGCCCTCGATGCATTCCGGCCCGATTTCATCCTCGTGTCAGCAGGGTTCGACGCCCATCGCCGCGATCCGCTGGCAAACCTGAACCTCACCGAGCAGGACTATGCCTGGGTCACCGCAAGGCTCTGCGATATTGCGGGGACACATTGTAACGGGCGCATCGTCTCGACGCTGGAAGGCGGCTATGACCTCAATGCCCTGGCTTCGTCTGCGGCCGCACATGTGAAGGCGCTGATGGCGGCCTGAAGGAAGGCCTAGGCCATCCGCGCGATGAACCGTGCGAGGTTCTGGACGACGTCGGCGCGATTGGTCTCGTTCAGCATCTCGTGGCGACCACCGGGATAAAAGTCGTGCGTGACATCCCGCACGCCAGCCGCACGATAGCGTTCCACAAGCGGCGTCAGCGCGGTGAGGCCCGCATTGAGCGGATCACGGTCGCCTGCGAACAGATAGATCGGCAGGTCCGGCCGGATCGCCTTCAGCGCATCGGGCGCAAACAGCGGCTGCGCAGCCACGAACAGGCTCATCATCGAGGCCTCGTTCATCGAGAAGCCGCACAGCGGATCGGCGATGTATTTGTCGACTTCCGCCGCCTCCCGGCTCAGCCAGTCAAAGGGTGTGCGCGCGGGTTCGAACGGCTTGTTGAATGCCTCGAGCGCATTGCCGGAGGGATCCGGTGGCGGCAGCATGTCGAGGGCTGCCGAACCTGAAAGCACGGCCGCGTCGATCAGGTCGCTGTGCTGCAGCAGGTAGATCTGCAAGGCAAACGAGCCCATCGAATGGCCCATGAGCACCAGCTTCGCGCCCGGGTTCTCGCGACGTGCGATCCGGCTCAGCACGGCCATGTCATCGACCACGCCGGCAAATCCGCCCGGGCCGAAATCGCCAAGCGTTGTCGCCGTGCGCCCATGGCCGCGATGGTCATTGGCGTAGACCGCAATCCCGGCCGCAAGCAGCGGTGCGAAGGGCGCCCCATAGCGCAGCGCATGCTCTCCCATGCCATGGGCGATCTGCAGGACAGCCTTGACGGGTCCCTGTGCATCCCAGCGCCATGCGCTGATCCGGGTTCCGTCATTGGCATCGAAGGTGAAGGGTTGTGCGCTCATGGCGCCAGACTAGTCCGGGGGCCACGGCCCTTCAACCAGCCTTCACGTTCCGGCGCCTCAGAGCTTCTCGTGGACCCCGGCGCGGCGTATGAGGGCCACCCAGCTCTCGACGTCCGAGAAGTCGAGCCTGTTGCGCCGCGCTTCCGCCAGCTGCCGCGCAAGCAGCAGATAGGTCAGCGCCCCGACAAGCGCGCCCGACAGGTGCGCACCATGCCCGATGGGAAGGCCACCGCCACCCGCCTGCGCCGTCAGGCCCACGATGTCCAGACCCACGAACGCGATCGCGCCCACGATGGCGGGCATCGGTATGATCCCCAGAAGGTAGAGCCGCGCCTGTGGGATCATGAGCGAGAATAGGATCACGATGCCCGATATGGCGCCCGACGCGCCAAGGGCGGGCAGCTCGGGCTTGCCCAGCAGGAATGCCGAAACCGCCGCATGCCCGAACGACGAGACGATGGCAGCCACCAGGTAGAACAGCAGGAAGCGTGCCGACCCGATGATCTGCTCGACCACCGAACCGAAGCTGACAAGCACATACATGTTCAGGAAGAAGTGCAGGAAGTAGATGTGCGAGAACGCCGACCCCAGCAGCGTCCAGTAGCGCCCCGCCTCGAGCGCCTCCCAGCTGACCAGGAAACTGTCTGCCATCACCTTGCTGTCCCCCAGCGCCAGCCAGGCGCCGAAGACGAGGCTGTTCAGAATCAGGATGACAAGGACAACAGGCGACATTTGGCACAAGACCTCCACGCCACGCGCATCCTGTCTCATAAGGGGCCGCTCAGGGCAACAGGCGAAGGCGGGGCTCGGGGAATACTGGCGGATACCGCCGGGGTTTGCCTTGAGGCAGGGCAGGGAACCGTGGACCGCGCCATGGGTAATCCGCTATACACCGCCCCTCGAAACAAGCTGCCCCGGGGAGCGCGCATGGCCAGGGAAGACCGCAAGGCTGATGACATATCGAAACTGTCCTTCGAGCAGGCCCTCCAGCAGCTCGAGGGCATCGTCCAGCAGCTCGAGAAAGGACAGGTGCCGCTCGAGGAATCGATTGCCTTTTACGAAAAGGGAACCGCGCTGAAGGCCCACTGCGAAGCCAAGCTGCGCGATGCGGAAGCCCGCATCGAGAAGATCGTGATCGGCCCTGGCGGCAACGCCACGCTTACCCCGCTCGACGCCAAGTCCTGACCGGCAAGGATCCCCTCATGACGAATTCGCCGGTCGACACCGCCCTGAACGAGACAGCCAGCTTCATGGAGGATGTGCTTCATGAATTGCTTCCGGAGGCCGTCGGCCCGCAGGCGCGCGTGA
>JBILGJ010000324.1:0-3565 GCA_044351125.1 Micropepsaceae bacterium | reverse complement strand
CAGTCCCGCCGGACCTGCGCTCTGCCGCAGTACGCCTACGAGGCTGCGAAGTTCAATGCCGCCAATGCGGATCTGACGCCCGATGGCGACGGCATCAAGAACTTCAAGGTTGGCCTGCCGTTCCCGATCCTGGACAGCAATCCGACCAAGGCTGCCCAGCAGCTGATCATGAACAAGCGCTTCTCGTTCCGTGGCTACAAGCTGACGCGCCAGTTCTCGGCGGCGCCGGTTCAGTCGAACGGTTCGTACAATCTGCTCGTTGTTCAGGATGAGGCCATCTTCCGTTACGCCAACCCGGCCGTGAAGAGCTCCGACCAGCTGAACAACATTGGTCTGCTCTACATCGCGAACACGATTTCTCCGCCGCGTCTGGCGGGTAACGTGATCCTGGTGCACGAGTCGATCAATGCGCAGGTCGAGCCCCGCAAGGCATGGTCCTACAGCCCGGGCACGCGCCGCGTTCGCCGCGCGCCGGACATCGCCTACGACAATCCTGGCACCAACACGGACGGTATGTCGACGTCGGACTCGTTTGACGGGTTCAACGGCGCCCTCGACCGTTACGACTGGTCGCACAAGGGCAAGAGCGTAAAGTACATCGCGTACAACGCGTATGACCTGCTCAACGTGAAGTACAAGAACCTGGTGAAGCCGCAGCATCTCGACCAGGAGCCGGTGCGTTATGAAGCGCATCGCGTTCACACGGTTGAGGCAAAGCTGAAGGCCAGCGCCCGTCACGTCTATGCTCGCCGCGTCATTACCATGGACGAAGACGCCCATGTCGTGAACGTCGCCGAGAACTATGACGGCCGCGGCCAGCTGTGGCGCGTGCAGGAAGTTCCGCTTGTGAACGCCTACCACGTTCCGCACTGCGGTACCGGCGCCCTGGAAGTCGTTTATGACCTCCTGTCGTCGCGTTACCTCGCTCTGTCGATGCGCGCTGAGGAGCCGCCGGTCAACTACTTCGCCGACGAACTCCAGGAAAGCCGCTATACGCCGGAAGCCATTCGTGCGCTTGGCGTTCGCTAAACGAACGAGTGCCTGACTGAAGTGTGGGCCGGTCTCCTGATTTCTGGAGGCCGGCCTTGTTTTTCGCTCTGGAGAAACCAATCGATGAAGTGGTCAAAGTTTGGACCGGCCTCGGCGCTTTCTTTCGCTCTTGCGCTTGCGGCTATTGTGGCGCACCCCCAGCTTGCGGGCGCCGTTGTGCCGCCAAAGGGCGGTGAAGCCGTCAAATCGAAGCTGGCGGTTGAGTCCCTGCTGCTGGGCGTGACCCGCGCCGGCCAGCGCCTCGTCGCGGTGGGTGAATACGGAAACGTTGTTCTCTCCGATGACAACGGCAAGACCTGGCGCCAGGCCAACAAGGTGCCGACGACCATCACGCTGACCTCGGTCTTCTTCATCAACGACAAGAAGGGTTGGGCCGTCGGGCACGACGCATGGATCATCACCACCGAAGACGGTGGCGAGAACTGGACGAAGCAATTGGGCGGCGGCGCCGATTTCGCTGACGCAGCCCTCCTGTCTGTTTTCTTCACGGACGAGAACAACGGCTTCGCAGTGGGAGCATTCAACCGCACGATCTCAACCTCTGACGGTGGCAAGACCTGGACGAGCCGCGGCACTCTGATGCCGCCACGCGCGCCCTCGAAGGCGCCCGAAGCAGCCGACGACTCGCTCGATGACGTCGCAACCGTTGCGGCTACGGCCCAGAACGATCCCTTCGCGCGCACCGGTGCAGACGAAAACCACCTGAATTCCATCTTCAGGGGCCCGGATGCCAACACCCTCTACATCGCGGCAGAAGGCGGCGCCATCTTCAAGTCCGAGGACAATGGCAAGACCTGGAAGAAGCTTTACACGGGCTATATCGGCTCGTTCTGGGGCGGCTTCACAGCGAAGGATGGAAGCGTCTACCTGGCGGGCATGCGCGGCAACATCTGGCGCACCACGGACGGTGGCAAGACCTTCACGAAGCTCGACACCCAGGGCGCCGACCAGTCGATTGCAACGGGTATCCAGCTTGCCGATGGCAGCATGGTGTTTGTCGGTCTTGGTGGCCAGGTTATTTACACGACCGATGGCGTGAAATTCGCAGTGACCTACCGCCCCGATCGCAAGGGCCTGAATGCCATCATCCAGAACACCGACACGCTTTATGTGTTCGGCGAAGCGGGTGTGCAGAAGCAATCCATGACGCCGAAGGCCGACGAAATCGAACAGCCCGCGCAGGCGGCTGCGCCGAAATAGATCGGATCAGGTCTTCACGAATTCTTGACGCCGGCGTTTCCTGACGCCGGCGTCATTTTTTGTTGCGGGCGTCAAATTTCCGCTTACTGTCTTGTGTCAGAAGAAAGGCCCGCAAGAAGGTCCCTCGGGTCCTGCACATCAGAAAATCAAGGAGTAAACGCATGGCAGATCTCGGCAACATCACGAAGGATCCCGCCTACAACGCCGTTGATCCGACCGACTTCAAATCCATGCTCGATGCCGACCGCTACAATGCGCGCTCGACGGCCTTCGACAAGATCATCTCGGCCACCCACGATCACTTCTGGGATCCGCTCGACACAAAGTACATCGACTTCAGCGAGAAGTTCGACATCGAGAAAGAGTACATGGTCGACCCCGCGCTCATGACCGAGCTGCGCACGGCCGTGGCCGACAAGCTCGACGAGCGTGGCAAGATCCGCCTCACGAACCTCAACACGCTCTGGTCATTTTCGTCGATCCTGCATGGAGAGCAGGGCGCGCTCTCGCTGTCGGCTTCGCTGTGTCACATCCTGCGCGATCCCGGCGCCCAGGAATACGCCGCCAACCAGACGCGCGAGGAAGCGCGTCATGTCACCGGATTTGCGCGCTACATCCAGGCCCGCTGGGGCAAGCCCGCGCCGGTTGGCCCGGCACTCGGTGGCCTGCTGACCGAGCTCGTGACCAGCCCGCTCGTCTGGAAGAAGCTCGTCGGCATGCAGATGCTGGTCGAGGGTCTCGCCATGGGCGCCTTCGCAACCTTCTACCAGAAGGGGCGCGATCCTCTCATGGTACGCCTCTGCCAGCTCGTCATGACGGACGAGGCCTTCCATCACAAGTTCGGCAAGATCTGGGCAGACCGTACGATCCCGTTCGTATCCAGGGCTGAAGCCGATAAGATCGAGGACTGGGCTTGGGAAGTGTTCCAGGTACTGCTGTTCAACCTCGCCAGCCCCGACCAGAAGGCCTGGATCTATCGCGATCTTGGTCTCGACCCGGTCTGGGTCCAGCAGGCCTTCATGGAGGCCCTGACGGACGCGGAAATACGCCAGGAGCTTCAGGACTCGACAAACATCTTCCGTGTCCTGATCAAGACGCTTCTCAAGGCAGGAATCATCACCGATCGCACGCGCGGCAACTATGCGGCCTATATCGACATGGCCGAACTCCATGCCGAGGGTGATCGCATGGTAGGTGACGATATCGCCGAAGAGGGGATCCGCTACCTGATGAAGTTGAATGGCGGAACCGTGTTCCGCTCGCCCGCCAACATCGCCGCAGAATAGGAGGCTCTCAGAAAATTGCCAATATCACC
>JBILGJ010000128.1:0-7338 GCA_044351125.1 Micropepsaceae bacterium | reverse complement strand
ACAGAGACCAGCAACGGCAAGCCATGACGCGATTGAAGTTCCGGCAGGCGACGCAGGACGGCCAGCGAGACTTCGGGATCGCGGCCGAGGAAGTAGCCCATGCCGGGGTCGAGCACGAGGCGCGTGCGGTCAATGCCAGCGGCGCAGAGCGCCTCGACGCGCGCATCGAAGAAGGCAAAGAGCCTGTCCATGATCGTCGCGGGGTCGGTCTCGGTGACACGGGCAATGCCGCGTCCGGTGATGTTGTGCATCACCACGAGGCGCGCACTCGAACGCGCGAGGCGCGGGTAAAGACCTGGATCGGGGAAGCCCTGGATGTCGTTCAGCCATCCGGCGCCCCGGTCGAGTGCCCATGCCTGGGTCTGAGGTGCAAAGCTGTCGACTGAAATGCACGCGAGATCGATGCCGCTGTCCATCACGGGTGCAAGACGGGCAATCTCCTCGTCCGGGGTGACTGGCTCGGCCGACGGGTTGGAGGCGGCCGCGCCAAGGTCGAGTATGTCGGCCCCGGCCTCGAGCTGCGACCGTGCGTGGCGAACGGCATCGGCAGCCGCAAGAAAGCGGCCGCCGTCCGAAAAGGAGTCGCGCGTTATGTTGACGATCCCGAAGATCGCGGGCCTGCTGCCGGCCGTCATGCCAGCGCCGTCAGGCGCTGGGCTGCGGTTCGGGCTGCGGACCTGCGCCTTCCGGTCCGCGCGGGCGGCCCGTTACCGGCACCGATGAGGGCGGTGGTGTGGGAACCGGCGGTTCTTCCGGCGGGGTCTCTCGGACGATTGACTCGCCGCGCAGGAGCGCACGGATCTCGTCACCCGAAAGCGTCTCATACTCGAGAAGCGCCTTGGCGATCTTGTGCAGGTCTTCGAGTTGATCGGTCAGGATCTTGCGCGCCTTCTCGTGCGCCTCTTCCACAATGCGGCGGATCTCTTCGTCGATCAGCTGCGCCGTGGCTTCGGACACATTCTGGGTGCGGGCCACAGAGTGGCCGAGGAAGACTTCCTCCTCGTTCTGCGCGTAGAGCAGCGGGCCAAGCCGGTCGCTCATGCCCCACTTCGTCACCATCGAGCGTGCAAGGCCTGTCGCCATCTGGATGTCGCCAGAGGCGCCGGATGTCACCTTGTCGTAGCCCAGGATGATTTCCTCGGCGACGCGACCGCCCATGGCCACGGCCAGGTTCGCGTACATCTTGTCGCGCGCGTAGGAATAGCTGTCGCGCTCGGGCAGTCGCATGACCATGCCCAGTGCGCGGCCGCGCGGGATGATCGTGGCCTTGTGGATCGGGTCGGATGCCGGGCAATGGAGGGCGACCAGCGCGTGACCGGCTTCGTGGTAGGCGGTCTTGCGCTTTTCTTCCTCGTCGATGACCATCGAGCGACGCTCGGCGCCCATCATGACCTTGTCCTTGGCTTCCTCGAACTCGCGCTGGGTGACCATGCGCTTGTTGCGACGCGCTGCCAGGAGGGCCGCCTCGTTCACAAGGTTGGCGAGGTCGGCGCCGGAGAAGCCGGGCGTACCGCGGGCAATGGTGTTCGCATTGACGTCGGGGGCCAGGGGTACCTTCTTCATGTGGACGCGCAGGATCTTCTCGCGGCCGACGATATCGGGGTTCGGCACGACGACCTGACGGTCGAAGCGGCCGGGACGCAGCAGCGCCGGATCAAGGACGTCGGGACGGTTTGTCGCCGCGATCAGGATGATGCCCTCGTTGGTTTCGAAGCCGTCCATCTCGACCAGCAACTGGTTCAGGGTCTGCTCGCGTTCGTCATTGCCGCCGCCGAGGCCGGCACCACGATGCCGACCGACAGCGTCGATTTCGTCGATGAAGATGATGCAGGGCGCATTCTTCTTGGCTTGCTCGAACATGTCGCGGACACGGCTGGCGCCGACGCCAACGAACATTTCCACGAAGTCGGAACCTGAAATCGTGAAGAAGGGCACGTTGGCTTCGCCGGCGATGGCGCGGGCAAGCAATGTCTTGCCAGTGCCCGGAGGACCGACGAGCAGCGCGCCACGCGGGATCTTGCCGCCGAGGCGCTGGAACTTCTGCGGATCCTTCAGGAACTCGACGATTTCCTGCAGGTCGTCCTTGGCTTCATCGATGCCGGCGACATCCTCGAATGTCACGCGCCCGTGGCGTTCGGTCAGCAGCTTGGCGCGGCTCTTGCCGAAGCCCATCGCGCGGCCACTGCCCGCCTGCATCTGGCGCATGAAGAAGATCCAGACTGCCACGAGAAGCAGCATGGGCAGCCAGTTGATCAGCACCGAAAGCAGGGAGGAGCCCTCGGCTTCGGACGGGTCGATCTTCACCGTCACCTGCTTGGTGTTCATGAGTTCGGTCGTGATCGACGAAATGTCCTTCGGCGCCACCGACGTGAATTGCTTGCCGGTGTCACGGTACTTGCCGCTGACGCGGCTGCCCTGGAATGTCACGTTCTCGATGCGGCCGCTCCTGGCGTCCTCGACAACCTGGGAGATCGGGAGCTCGGCGGTTGCGACCTGGGGCGCGCGGTCCGACAACAGGTTCACCAGAGCCAGCACGACCAGGCCGATGATGAGCCAAACGACAATATTCCTGAGATTGTTATTCTGATTTCCGACCATTTGGATCCATTGCCAGGCTTGAATGGGGCGGCTCGGCCTTCAGGGCCTTGCCTTTATCAAATAGGTGCGCAGGGCTAACTATGCCAGAGCAATCTAGCACTGTGCGGGTTCACAGGACATTTCGAAACGCCGCCGCCCCCTTGGGTATGGCGAAAAACCAGCCTGCCGTAGCGCCGCTCAGGCTCCCAGAAAGGCAGCCCTTGCGCCAATTCCCACGTCATGGCCCAGGGTTGGCGCGGCCAGCAACGTGCCCGACCGCCATACCGAGGGACAGGTCGCAGCCACCCGCCTTGGTTCGTGGCGCGGCAGGACGGCCTTGTCGTCGAGCGCCCTTACGCCTTCCGGACCCAGGGCCTTTACCTCGTATTCAGTGTCTGGCGCACCGGCCGGAATAGCGACGGAAAAACGGCCGTCCCATACGCCGCTGCCGCCCGGCCTGAGGCGCAGCACGTGCCCTGCCCGGCGCATGGCGTCTTCCTCGCGGGCGACCAGGACTGAGCCGTCCGCCCGGCACGCCAGCCGGCATCCCCCCAGCGTGCGACCGGATCCCGCCGGTGGCGCGCGCAGCCAGTCGGCCAGCGCCGCGAGCCGGTCGAAGCGCGGCGCATAGGCTTCGCCAGAGACGGTCTTCAGGACACGCGCCACGAGACGCAGCACAGCCTCGTCGGGTGCCGCCCGCAGGTCGCGGGTTTCCATCAGGACGTAGCCGCACGGATCTGCCTTCAGCACGCGCGCCGCCAGTTCAACGACAACGCCTTCGATGGCGGCATTGGCACGGGCAAGATGTCCGGCCGTGGCGGCGAGACGGTCGGCCGTCAGGCCAAGGCCTGCGAGCGATGGCAGGGTTGCGCGGATACGAGCCCTGAGGAACTTCGGGTTGGCGTTGCTCGGATCCTCGACCCAAGGCTGGCCGCGTGCGCGCAACGTGGCCACCAGCCTTGAATGAGGGATATCCAGCAATGGCCGAACAAGGCTCATGTCGTGCAGGCGGCGACCCGGATATGGGGCCCGCGGGCTCATGCCCGACAGCCCCGCAAGTCCGCTGCCGCGCGCAAGCCGGATGAGAAGCGTCTCGGCCTGGTCATCGCGCGTGTGGCCCGTGGCGAGGAGGCTGACATCGTGGCGTGACAGCGCGTCGGCCAGCAGAGCATAACGGGCGCGACGGGCTTCCGCCTGCAGGTTGCCCTGATGCGTGCGACCCTCCCATGCCAGCGTCAGGTGCACGAGACCCAGATCCTGCGCCCAGCGCTCTACTTGAGACGCCTCGCGGGCTGACCCTTCGCGCAGGCCGTGGTCGACGGTGATAGCAAGCGGCAGGCCCCGCCCCACGCTCCGGCACCAGTCGGCCGCAAGGCACATCAGCGCAACGGAGTCTGCCCCTCCCGATACGGCGACCGCGAAGCGGGCGCTGCCGATGAGAGGGGCTGCAAGCGCCTCAAACCCCGCGCCGGTTACGGGCTCGTCCGGACTAGCCGGCGGTACATTTTGCGTCGGCATAACGCTTGGCGGCCCGGTCGAGGACCGGCTTTGGCGCTGTCGGGAATTTGGACTTGATCGCGCCCAGCGTGGTGCAGGCTTCCTTTTTCTGGTTCAGCTCGAACAGGGAAAGGCCAAGCTTCAGCATCGCGTCGGGTGCCTTTGTTGCCTTGGGGAAGCGCTTGATCACGTCGGCAAAGGCCGTGACGGCCGCCTTGTAATCCTTCTGGGTGAAAGCGATCTCGCCCACCCAGAACTGTGCGGAGCCGGACAGTTCGTCCTTCGGGTTCGCAACCACGAAGGCCTTGAAGGCTGCCTGCGCCTCGACATATTGCGCGCGACTGAGAAGTTCCATCGCGGCATCATATTGCTGACGGGGCGAGAGCACGGGCGTGATGTCGGCAACTGCGTCTGCGGGCAGCGAACCCAGTGTGCCGGGTTGGCGCGCTGCCGCGTTCGAACCGGCATCATTCGGGGACACATTGAGGATCCTGGGTGCGCCCGCGCCCGGGGCGGCTGCCTGCGGCGCCGTCTGGGGTATCATGGTGGCAGGCGCTCCGCCCTCGAGCGCGCCGAGACGGAAATTCGTCTCGCGGCGCGAAAGTTCGAGCTGCTCCTGCATCTGTCGCATCTGGAAGGCCATGGACTCGACCTGCCCGCGCAATTCGCGAAGCGCTTCCTCGAGGTCGTTGATGCGCGCCGCGTTGGCCGGCGTGCCCGGCGCACCGCCGGGCTGGCTTGCCGGTGGATGGCCCTTGTAGACCTCGTATTGAAGTTCGCGCAGATCGCGTTCGACCCGGTCAAGCTTGTCGCTGACGGCATCTATGTCTTCGGCCATGGCCGTGCCTGCGCCTGTCGTGAGCCCTGCCCAGACGATGGCTGCGATGACGAGGGTGCGGAACGGGTTTGCGCTGGACATGGAAGACGGCTCCGTCAGTTGAATTTCATTGCTGGCAAGACGCGCCGGGCGACGTTGCGCCAGTCGTCACTGCCATTGGCCTGAAGTCGTTGGCGAAATTGGGGCAGTCCGCCGGAAAATAAAAGGGGGGCTTTTGGCCCCCCTCACAATTCCGCGGGAATGTCCCGTTGTCAGGAGCTGGCGCCGCTCAGGATGACCGAATAGCCGCGGCGGTTCTGCTGCCAGCAGTTCTCGTCGGACTCGGCGCAGACCGGGCGCTCCTTGCCATAGGACTTGGTCTGAAGCCGCGCCGCGTCGATGCCGAGGCTGACCAGGTATTCCTTGACGGCGTAGGCGCGGCGATCGCCGAGCGCGAGGTTGTATTCACGCGTGCCGCGCTCGTCGCAGTGGCCTTCGACCACCAGCTTCACGGCCGGATATTTCTGCAGCCACGCCGCCTGCTTCTGCACGACAGCCTGGGCATCGGCACGAAGGGCGTGCTGGTCAAGATCGAAGAACACCGTGTCACCGACATTGACGCGGAAGTCTTCAGCCGTGCCTGGCTGGACCGCCGAGGTCTGCGGCTGCGTCGGCGTTACCGGCGCCGTGGGCTGCTCGGTCGTCGAGCAGGCTGCAAGCGTGCTGGCTACAAGAAGCAGGCTGGCGACCTTGAGCGAACCAAAGAAACGAACCATCGCGCATTCTCCCTTATCGCGCTGCAGTCAGCGCAAACACATCATTTCGAATGTAGTGTGGCCTTATGACATATTCATACGCAAGAGCAAGACAAGCGGACGAGATGGGAAAATTATTCCTAAACCGCCGTTAATGCGTGTGACAGGTGTCGCAACCCTACTTGTTCAAGGGAGACCAGGCAGGGTCGGAAGCGTCCCCGGGCGTTATCACGCGGCGCAGGTTTCGCCCGGTCAGGTCGATCGACCAGATCGACGAGCTTCCGCCTGCGGAACCCCGACCTGGGGTTGTGCGTGTGAACAGGATAACGCGGCCGTTTGGTGACCATGTCGGGCCCTCGTCCGAGAAGCTGGTCGTCAGAATGCGTTCACCCTGCCCATCCGGACGCATCACGCCAATCGAGAAGGACTGCCCGTTCTGGCGGGTGAAGGCGATGAGATCGCCGCGCGGGCTCCAGACGGGGGTCGTGTAGCGGCCCTGGCCGAAGGAAATGCGGCTCTGGCCCGAACCATCGGCATTCATGACGTAGAGTTGCGGCGAGCCGCCGCGATCGGAATTGAAAACGATGCGCGCGCCATCCGGTGAATAGGTCGGCGATGTGTCAATGCCTGGATCGCTGGTCAAGCGGACGGGCCGACGGGACCGCAGGTCGACGGCATAGATGTCTACATTGTTGTCGCGTGAATAGGAGAAGAGAACGCGGTTACCATCGGGCCCGAAGCGCGGGGCGAAGGTCATGCCGGCATACTGGCCGATGACCTCGCGCTGGCCGGTCTGGAGGTCGAAGACGAAGACCGAGGGAACTGTCCTTTCATAGGACATGTAGGTGATTGCCTGGGTCGCCGGCGAGAAGCGTGGCGACAGGACGATGTGTTCGCCATTGGTCAGGAAGCTCGGGTTGGCGCCGTCCTGATCCATGATCGACAGGCGATAGCGACGCTTTGTCTTGGGGCCGGATTCCGAGATGAACACGATGCGGCTGTCGAAATAGCCCTTCTCGCCCGTGAGCCGTTCGTAGATTGCGTCGGCGACAAGATGGCCGAGGCGGCGCCAGTTTTCTGGCGTTGTCTTGAAGCTCATGCCGACGATCTGCTTCTCGGCGAAGATGTCCCAGAGCCGGAAATCGACTTGCAACAGGCCGCCGGCAACGATCGTGGCCTGACCGGTGACAAGGCCCTCGGCCTTGATGACGCGCCACGAATTGAAATTGGGCACGGTGCTGAAATTCGGGATCTTCTCGATGAAGGATGCCCTGTCGAGCGGCATGAACAGGCCCGAGCGCTCGAGGTCACTGCGGATCACGCTGGCTACATCGGCGGCAGCCTGCTGGTCGCGCGGATTGGCACCGTGGAAATCGGTGATGGCGATCGGGATGGGCTGAACCACGCCTTCGTCGAGCTTGATCTGAAGCGAAGCCTGCGCGGACGGCGACAGCGCCAGCGCCGACATCATCAGCGCGGCCAACAAGCAAAGCGTGCGCGACATGAAACTCATCGTTGCACTCCTTTTTTCTGTTTCCCGAACCCACGGGGGCGGCGGCTCAATACCCCGCCATCCTTGTGGGGTCAAAAGTAATCGTTATGTCGTTCCAGGCTTCGTACTTCTCGGCTGGCAGCTGGAACGGGCTGCACATGAGAACGGCGCGCTTGGCCGAGTCCACGGCTGCGCGGAAA
>JBILGJ010000002.1:0-24390 GCA_044351125.1 Micropepsaceae bacterium | reverse complement strand
GTTCAGGAAGATGCGCAGCCTGAAAACGAGCGCGGCAGGATCGGGCGCGCCGACGGGTACGTTCCAGCATTTGCGCAGCTGCGCGCGGAGCGCATCGATCTCGGTCGCGGTCATCGCCGTGCGTGCACCTGCGCCCCGCACCGATTGCTGTGCGCTGGGTTTTGCGCCCTCGCGCGTCTCGGCGGCCGGCGGCGCCTTGTCCATCTTCTCGATGAGGCCCGCGATACGGTCGATGTCGAACTCGTTCTTCTTCTTTTCCTCTTTCTTTTCTTTCTTCTTCTCGGGCCTGGGCGGTGGCTCGGCCATGGCCATCTTGGGCTCGGGCTTGGGCGGCTCGACCTTTTCTTCCACCACGAAGCCGTCCTGCTCGGGCGGTGGCGGTGGCGGCGGTTCCTCGGGCATCGACTCCTCGGCGGCGGCCACTTCGGGTGGAGGCTCGGGTGTCGGCTCCGGCGCCATCTCCTGCGGGGTGATGTTCGTCTCGTCGGCGATCGTCACGAGGTCGACCGGGATGGCGTCCGATGTCACGATGACCGGCGGCGCGAGGGCCGGCCAGGCCAACACGGCAGCGGCCAGCGCGCCCGCGTGGAGCATCGCCGAGACGATGGCAGCGCCCCACAGCGGATCCGATTGCGGGGGGCTATTGGGGCTGCTTGTCTGTGTCACGGGGCTGCTGGCCTGTCACGAGACCGATCCGCCGGAAGCCGGCGACATTCAATTCCCCCATCACGCGCATGACGGCTCCGTAGTCGACGGCGGTATCACCCCGCACGAGGATGCGCTGGTCATAGCCGTTGCGCGCGATCGCGGTCAGGCGCGGCGCGAGCTCGGCAAGGGTGATCTCTGTCTCCTGCAGGAAGATCCTGCCCTTGCTGTCGATGGTGACCGTCAGGGGTTCCTTGTCGGCGTCGTTCAGGAGCCTGGCGTTGGCCTTTGGCAAGTCGACGGGGACACCTGGCGTGAGCAGCGGCGCGGTGACCATGAATATGATGAGCAGCACAAGCATCACGTCCACAAGCGGGGTGATGTTGATGTCGGATTGCGGGCGATGGGCGCCTGCCCTTCCGCGCCGTCTCGAGCCGCCGCCTGATACCGTGCCGGCCATCAGCGCGCCTTCTCATCAAGCTGGCGGGACAGGATGGCCGAGAACTCCTCGGCGAAACCCTCGAGCCTTGCGGCAATGCGGTTCACCGAGGAGGACAGATGGTTGTAGGCGATGGAGGCTGGAATGGCCGCGACCAAGCCCATGGCCGTTGCAAACAGCGCCTCGGCGATGCCGGGAGCCACCACGGCCAGCGATGTGTCGTGGCTTGCAGCGATCTGGCGGAAGGAATTCATGATGCCCCAGACCGTGCCGAACAGGCCGATGAAGGTTGCGTTTACGCCGACCGTCGCCAGAAATCCAAGCGAGGCCTCAAGGCGCGTGAGTTCGCGCCCGATAGTCACGTTCATCACCTTGTTTATGCGATCCTTCACGCTTGGCAACAGGCCGGTCGAGACGGGGCCGGCCTCGAAGGAGCGCTTCCATTCGCGCATGGCGGCGACGAAGACCTGCGCCATGGGGTGATGTTCCTGGCGCGACTGCAAGGCGGTGAAGACGTCGTCGAGCGAGCGGCCCGACCAGAAGGTCTGCTCGAATCGGTCGGCGTGGTTGCGCACCGACGAAAGGCGCATCGACTTGCCAATGATGATCGCCCACGACCACACCGACAGAAGCAGCAATATTCCCATGACCGACTTCACGACGATGTCGGCCTTCATGAACAGTGCCATGGGGGACATGTCGATCACTTCGGCGCCAGCCTTCGCGACACCGCTGGTCGTTTCGCCGAGCGGGGTCAGGGGCACAACGCTGGCCGGATCGACGGGCGCGGCCGAGGGCGCCTGCACCGCAGAGGCGACATTGGCTGCGGCCGACAGCGTGTCTGCCAGCGCGCCGAGAAGCCAGAGCGCGTCCTGCGCAGGCGCAAACCCGACGATATCCATTGATTGTCCTTTCCGCCTGCCCGCCTATGCCGGTCGGCCCGCAAGGGGGGCGCCGAACCTGATCAAAGCAAGGCAACTTGTCCAAAATTGGGCTTTTGGCCGGGCCAGAAGCTCCCGGCTTTCCCCCTTTCCCTAACCCGAAAGGCGTGCGCCCGCCAAGCCCGGAGACCGGCAGATGACAGAGACTTCAGGTCGAACTACACGCGGACCTTGCAGTCCCCGCATCTCGCACCCGCCGATCCGTCAGCCCGCGACCTTGGCAAGCGTCTCGTCGGACATCTCGAAGTTCGCGTAAACGTTCTGCACGTCGTCGTGATCGTCGAGAGCCTCGAGCAGCTTGACCAGGCTTTGGGCTGCCTCGCCTTCAACCGATACGGTTGACTGCGGGCGCCAGACCAGCTTGGCCAGCGATGCCGCTCCAAAGCGCTGTTCGAGCGCTTCTCGCACCTCGTTCAGGCTGTCGCTGGCGCAATAGACGTCGTGGGCCTGTTCGTTCGACTGGCAGTCGTCGGCGCCGGCCTCGATGGCGGCCTCGAGCATCTGGTCCGCGGTCGCCTTGTCGGAGGCGTACTGGATGTGGCCCAACCGGTCGAACTGGTAGGCCACGGTCTCGCCCATCTGGCCACCGTACTTGGAAAACAGCGAGCGCACGTCGCCGCTGGTGCGGTTGCGGTTGTCGGTCAGCGCCTCGACGATGACCGAAATGCCGCCTGGGCCACGGCCTTCGTAGCGGGCTTCCTCGTAGTTTTCGGCATCGCCACCGAGGGCCTTCTTGATGGCGCGCTCGATGTTGTCCTTGGGCATGTTCTCCTTGCGGGCGGCGATGATGGCCGCACGCAGCTTCGGGTTCTTTTCCGGGTCGGGCAGGCCCTGCTTTGCCGAGACCGTGATTTCCCGCGCGAGCTTTGAGAACAGCTTGGATCGCCGTGCGTCCTGCGCACCCTTGCGGTGCATGATGTTCTTGAACTGACTATGACCTGCCATGGGTCCAGACTTCCGGCTCAATTGTTGGAATTGCGCCGCAGATAAACCCCAAACGCCCCCCGCCTTTCAAGATGGGTCGGGCCGGGGTCTACCGCGCCGTGATGACGCCGGTCCTGGGGTCGACCCTGACGCGGAAAGCCCCCGGCCTCGACTTCACCCCGTCGACATAGGTCTGGAACGGCACGAGCAGGTTCAGCCCGTTGGCCGGGGTATAGCTGTAGCGGATCGAGGCAAAGTCGATGGACATGAAGCCCAGTTGGTCCTTCTGGCTGATGACACGGCACACCAGTTCAGCAGGGCCTGTGGAATCCTCGGGTTTGGTGGCGAGAACCAGCAAATGAAAGCTGCAGCAGGCCGGTTCGCCACCCGTGTCTGCGACCGCAATCCGGACCGCTCCGCGCAGGAAGGTCCTGGTATTGGCCTCCCATGGTTCAGCAAGGGACTGAACGCTCGACCTGTGGTCGTCGCAGTCGCCCACGGTCACGGCCTGCGCTCCAGATGCCAGCGAGGCCGACAGGGCCATGGCTGCCAGGAGCTGAACGGCGTAGCGCCTCATGCTTCCTCCTTCTCGTCTACCCCTTTCGAGCCGGGGGTGATGCGGGTTGTAACATTTTAGCAAGGGCGAATCACGCTATGGTCGGCCAACGTGAACAGACAGGGTACGTCCATTGGCCATTCTCCAGGGATCCAGGCGCATCATTGGCTTCGATCCGGGACTGCGCCGGACGGGCTGGGGCGTCATAGACGTGGCAGGCTCGCGCTTGTCCTTCGTTGCCTGCGGCACCGTGAAGACGGTCGAGGGCTCGCTCGCCGAGCGCCTGCTGCAACTGCATGACGGGATCGGCACGGTCCTGGAGGCGGCCCGGCCGGACGAGGCCGCGGTTGAACAGACCTTCGTCAACAAGGATGCGGTGGCGACGCTGAAGCTTGGGCACGCCCGCGCCATCGCCCTGCTCGTGCCCGCACGCGCGGGGCTGAGCGTTGCAGAGTACGCACCCAACCAGGTCAAGAAAACCGTCGTCGGCGTCGGTCACGCCGACAAGGAACAGGTCCACGCGATGGTGAAGATGCTGCTGCCGCAATCCGATGCCGACGGGCCGGATGCAGCGGACGCGCTTGCCGTTGCCATCACCCATGCCCACTGGTCGGCTGCCAACCGGCTGACCGAGGCCAAACTTGCGGTATCCCGATGATCGGAAAACTCACAGGCATCATTGACGAAACAGGCGATGACATTGCCGTCATCGATGTCGGTGGCGTCGGCTATGTCGTTCACTGTTCGGCGCGGGTCCTGTCGAACCTGCCCGCGACCGGGCAGCGCGCGACGCTGTTTGTGGAAACACAAATGCGCGAGGACGCGATCAAGCTGTTCGGTTTCACAACCGCGGAGGAACGCGAGTGGTTCCGGCTGCTGCAGACCGTGCAGGGCGTCGGTGCGAAGGTTGCCCTTGCGCTGCTCAGTTCGCAGACGACACAGGAACTGGGCAAGGCGATTGCATTCGGCGACAAGGCACAGATCGGCCGGGCGCAGGGCGTTGGCCCCAAGCTTGCGGCGCGCATTGCCGCGGAACTCAAGGACAAGGCGGTGACGCTGTCGGTTGCCGGCGGCCGCGATTTCACGCCTGGCATTTCCCCGGTGGCCGCCCCGTCGGCCGGGGCTGCGGGCGAGGCGGTTTCGGCGCTCGTCAACCTGGGCTATTCGTCGGTCCAGGCCAGCCAGGCTGTGGCAAGCGTCATGGCGCGGGATGGCGCAGAACTGCCCCTTCCCCAGCTCATCCGTGAAAGCCTGCGTGCCCTGTCGAGTGCGGCGTGATGGCAGCCAGGAACGATCCCTCGGGCAAACCGAACCGGCTGGTCAGCGCAGAGACGCGCGAGGATGACGGCGGCGAGAACTCGCTGCGTCCGCTGACACTTGGCGACTTCATCGGGCAGGACCAGGCCCGCGCGAACCTCAAGGTCTTCATCGATGCGGCCCGCGGGCGCAACGAGGCGCTGGACCATGTGCTGCTTGCGGGCCCGCCGGGGCTTGGCAAGACCACGATGGCGCAGATCGTTGCGCGCGAGCTGGGTGTCAATTTCCGGTCGACTTCGGGTCCGGTGATTGCGCGGGCGGGTGACCTGGCCGCGATCCTCACGAACCTGCAGCCGCGTGACGTGCTGTTCATCGACGAGATCCACCGGCTCAATCCGGCCGTCGAGGAGGTTCTTTATCCGGCCATGGAGGACTTCCAGCTCGACCTCATCATCGGCGAGGGTCCGGCTGCGCGCACGGTCAAGATCGACCTTGCGCCGTTCACGCTTGTGGGCGCGACGACCCGCTCGGGCATGATCACAAAGCCGCTGCGCGACCGGTTCGGCATTCCGCTCAGGCTGGAATTCTACAAGGTCGAGCAGCTGCAGGAGATCGTCAGCCGCGGGGCACGCATCCTGGCGCTGAACATGTCTGCAGAGGCCTCGCGCGAGGTGGCTGCACGCTCGCGCGGCACGCCGCGCATTGCGGGACGCCTCTTGCGCCGGATCCGCGACTTTGCAGCGGTGGCGAAACTGGAGCGGGTCGAAGCGTCGCATGCGGACGCGGCGCTCAACCGGCTTGAGGTTGACCGCCGCGGGCTGGACAATTTCGACCGGCGCTACCTCAAGATCATCATCGAGAACTATGGCGGCGGGCCGGTCGGGGTGGAAACCCTGTCAGCTGCGCTGGGCGAGCCGCGCGATGCGATCGAGGAAATCATCGAGCCCTATCTCCTGCAGGAGGGGTTTGTGCAGCGCACACCCAGGGGACGCATGGCCGCGGGGCTTGCCTATTCACATCTGGGACTTGTTGCGCCAAAATCGGTGACACAACAGACGCTCTTCGACACACCGGACGCAAACGACACCGATGCCTGACACCGCCTCCATGGGACGCTTCGACGGCAAGCTGCATATCCTGCCGGTGCGCGTCTATTACGAGGACACGGATGTGTCCGGCATCGTCTATCACGCGAACTACCTGCGCTTCATGGAGCGCGGGCGGTCAGAGTTCCTGCGGCTTGCGGGCATCCACCACATGGTGATGCTGGCCAATGCAGAGCCCATTGCCTGGACGATCCGGCGGCTGGAGATCGAGTACTCGAAGCCTGCGCGGCTTGATGACAATCTCGAGATTCACACGCGCTACCGCACCATGTCGGGGGCGCGGCTGACGGGCGAGCAGTGGGTCAAGCGCGATGGCGTTGACCTTGTCACGGCGAAGGTGGAAGCCGCGATCATCACGATGACCGGCAAGCCGCGGCGCATCCCGGAGGATGTGCGCGCAAGGCTTGAGGGCTTTGTGGATTGAGTTGCGGCCGTCTGGCCGGATGTATCCACGGTGCGTGGTTACAGCGCCGAACATCGCCGAAATCGCCGAAAACAAAAAGAGAACAAATTGTCGCAGGGTGGGATTGGGAGATTGTCCCCCAACCGCCCCGCCGCGACAGCGGCGGGGCGGTTGGGGGTACCGGCTAGAAACGGTAGCCGAAGCCGATGCCCACAATCAGCGGGTTGATGTCGACGTCGGCGTTGATCGGCGTCGGGCCGGCGGCCATGTCGAGGCGGACCTTGGTGTCGATCCAGACCTTCTTCACGTCGACGTTGAAGGTCCAGTGCTCGTCGATCGGGATCTCGAAGCCGGCCTGCAGGGCAAAGCCCACGCTGTCATCAAAGTGCGCCTTGGCGATCGCCGGGTCGGCATCGTCGTGCCCGAAGAAAGTCGTGTAGTTGATGCCGGCGCCGACATAGGGCCGGAAGTCCTTGTCATCCGGCGCGAAGTGGTACTGCAGCGTCAGTGTCGGCGGCAGCAGCCATACATTGCCGATGTCGATGTTCGTGGGCTTGTGCGTGATGTCGTGCGGCGTCACGGCGAGGATGAGCTCGGCGGCCCAGTGCTCGTCGAAGAAGTAGGTGATGTCGAGCTCCGGCACGATCGCGGTGTCGATGTCGAGGTCGCCGCCGAGGATCGTCACATTGGCGCTCTCGTCAGGGACGACAGCAAGGGCGCGACCACGCACGAGCCAGGGGCTCTGCGATGCCTGCGCGTCGGCCATGCCTGAAAATGCCGCAATGCTTGCCGCGATTGCGCAACCCATCGCCGTGCTGGCGAGCCATTTCGCATTCATCTGAATTCATGCCTCCCGCTTGTAAACGGGAGCTTCGTAGAGCCCTGCCCCGAGGCCCGCATTGACAAGGATCAAAGGGGCGACGGCCCGTCTGGCCTGAAATCAAGCGCACCCCGGCCCTGTCACCGGAATCTAGGCGGGAAGGGATTGCCGCAGGCGGCCGCCAAGACGGACGGGTTCGATGCGCCTTGCCAATCCGGTGCTGTCGTCGGTTTCGACGAAGACGCCGCAGACCGTGGCGGGTCCCTGCGCGGGATTGAAGCGGCCTGAGGAGATCTTGCGAACGAAACGCTGCAGCGGCTCGGTCTTTTCCATGCCGATCACGCTGTCATAGTCGGCGCAGGCGCCCGCGTCCGTCTGGTAGGCGGTGCCG
This sequence comes from Micropepsaceae bacterium, assembly GCA_044351125.1. Taxonomy (GTDB): domain Bacteria; phylum Pseudomonadota; class Alphaproteobacteria; order Micropepsales; family Micropepsaceae; genus SZUA-430. Next base: position 16,908 of record JBILGJ010000002.1, on the reverse strand, counting down.
CCGGGAAGGACCTGGGCGTCGGCGGTGGGGACGTGGCTGTGTGTGCCGACGACGAGGCTCGCGCGGCCGTCACAATAGTGGCCCATCGCCATCTTTTCCGAGGTGGCTTCGGCATGAATGTCCACGATGATGGCGTCGGCGCCCCAGCCCAGGCGGCAGGCCTCAAGCTCGCGGTCGACGGCCGCGAATGGATCGTCGAGCGGATCCATGAACACGCGACCCATGGCATTGACAACGAGCACGCGCTTGCCGGTTTTTGTCTCGTAGAGGCCTGTCCCTTTTCCGGGGACACCAGCCGGGTAGTTGAGCGGGCGCAGCAGGCGGGGCTCGCTGTCGTAGACATCAACCTTGTCGCGCTGGTCGAAGGCGTGGTTGCCGGTCGAGATGCAGTCGACGCCAGCCTGGAAAAGCGCGTGGCAGATTTCCTCGTTGATGCCGAAGCCACCGGCGGCGTTCTCGCCGTTCACGACAACGAAGTCGAGCGCAAGGCTGCGCCGCAGTGTGGGAACGGCCTCGACCACGCCGACGCGCCCTGCCCTGCCCACGATGTCACCGAGAAAGAGAAGCCTCATCCGCCCGCCCTTGAAACAATGCGGGAGATTAGCAGCTTTCAGTCGCGTTCAAAGCGGATCACCTGCGTCTCGGTGACCACGGCGTCGAGCGGTTCGTCGAATTCCTCGACTGGCAGGCTTTCGACCTGCTGGCCGGCATAGGCAATGCCGACGGCCTTGACGCTGCGTCTGGCGCGGTGGTCGCGCAGATAGCGATCGTAGTACCCGGCGCCGTATCCCAGGCGGTAACCAAGACGATCGAAGGCCAGCAGCGGCACCAGCAGGAGGTCGGGGCGGCGTTCGCGCGCCTTGGCATCCGGTTCGGGAATGCTCATGCGACCCACCACCAGCGGATCGCCAGGCTTCCACGCGTGGAAGGTCAGTACGCCGTCATGCGCGCGCGGCAGGCACAGGGCGTGACCGTTGTTGGCCAGCGCCGCCATCAACGGGAAAGGATCGGCCTCGCCGCGCACCGCGGCGTAGCCTGCGATGATCGCACCCTTCATGAACACGAAGTCGCCGAGGCACCGGCGCGCGATCATCAGGGCAGCCCGCGGACCTGCGGCTTCGGCTGCACGGTCGCGCTGCGACAGCGACTGCACACGCAGGGACTTCTTGAGGGCAGCGGGGTCTTGCATGTCAGGTGCGATGGCTCAGAGAGGTGGTCCGCCTTCGCGGACCATGACGGGTATGAGGTGGACGGGACCGCCATGGCCGTCGAATGCTCGAATCCTCACGGGCCTGCTTAAGCAGGTGGGCGCCATGTGTCCGGAACCACGGCTCCGGTCAGGGACAGCTCCCAATGAGGTCTGATTACGGCCCCTGGGTTCTTGATTCTAACGCGCGAGGCAGTACCCGTCCAAGGAACAGCCTAGTCCTAGCGGAGGCGGGCCGCAATGTCTTCCATGCGGCGGGCGGCCTGTTCGAGCAGCCCGGCGAGCCGATCTTCGGTCGCCGCGTCGACTGGAGACGGCTCGGGTGCCAGATATTCACCCTTTAGCCCCGCCACGGCTTCCTCGAGTTCCTGGATGCGCTCCTGCGCGAGTTCAAGCTCGTCGGCAAGCAGAAGGCCCGCCATCAGCAGCAGCTGGCTTTCACCGGCCGACTTCACTTCCCGGCGCAGGTCCGTGATGTGTGAGTCGACCCTGCGCGCAAGGTCGACGAGATGACGCTCTTCGCCATCGTCGCAAGCCAGCGTGTAGGGCAGTCCATTCACGGTGACGGAGACCTGAGCCATTCGTGTCGTTCCCTTGAGCGCCTTGCGTCAGTGTGCGAGTACGGCGCGGATCTCGCGGATCGCGCCCTCGAGCCTGCCGGCAACTTCGTCGGTGAAACCTTCGAGGGCGATCTTCTCGACGTTGAGGCGGCTGAGTTCCTCGGCGAGGCGCGCGCGGTCTTCCTTCAGGGCCTTCAGTTCAACCGCAATCTCGTGCTCGATCGATGCGTGTTCCGACGATGCCCTGGGGCCCCTGCTGCGCGCCGCTTCTTCAAGCCGGTCGAGCGCGGCGTTGAAGTTCCGGATGGCCGAATCGAGTTTGCTCATGGCGATTCTGTATACGCGAATTTGGCCTTAGCGCGATGACTTAAATCCAGGTTTGCGGAACACCCTGCAAGCTGCAGCACAACGCAGCCTTGCGCATGCGCGGACGGACCAATGAGCGATGGTCAATCCTCAACGCGCCGGTCTGCTTGGTTCACCTCTGGCGAGACTGGAACCGTCCCGCCCCGACAGGTGCGTGCAGAGCGATTGCGGATGGGGCTGCGTTGAGAGTGCCCAGATTCCTGTTTTCACGGGCAAAAGCTCCCCAAATGCCGCAGATTTGCGCGGGTTTACGGGGTTGACGGCGGCTTTGCCTGTCGGGCATGAGTGGCCACGCGCTTTTTCCCAGGCTCGACGCCCTGTTAGGTCAATGACCTCGTCCCCGGTGCGGATGAGGCGATCTTCTCGCGGTGCCGGCCCAATCTCCGGACCCTCATGGCCAGTTCCCCGAAATATGACGTCTCCCACAAGGACATGGCGAATGCCATCCGCGCGCTCAGCATCGACGCGGTCGAGGCCGCGAAGTCGGGACATCCCGGCATGCCGATGGGCATGGCAGACGTCGCCACGGTCCTGTTCTCGCGCTTCCTGAAATTCGACCCGCGCAATCCGAAGTGGCCTGACCGGGACCGTTTCGTGCTGTCGGCGGGTCACGGGTCGATGCTGCTCTACTCGCTCCTGCACCTGACCGGGTACAAGGACTTCACGATCGAGGACATCAAGCGCTTCCGCCAACTTGGCAGCCCTTGCGCGGGCCATCCAGAGTTCGGCCATGGCGCCGGCGTCGAGACGACGACCGGCCCGCTGGGCCAGGGCATTGCGACAGCCGTGGGCATGGCGCTTGCCGAGCGCATCCTTGCGGCGCGGTTCGGGTCGGACCTCGTCAATCATCATACATTCGTGATCGCTTCGGACGGCGATCTCATGGAAGGGATCAGCCACGAGGCGATCAGCCTTGCCGGACACCTCAGGCTGTCGCGGCTGATCGTGCTGTTCGACGACAATGGCATCTCGATCGACGGGCCGCTGTCGTTGGCCGAGTCGGGCGACCAAGTCGCCCGCTTCGAGGCTGCGGGCTGGTCTGCCTCGCGCGTCGACGGGCACGATCCGGAAGCCGTCGCAGCTGCGATCGAGTCCGCCATGGCGTCGGAACGGCCTTCACTGATCGCCTGCCGAACGGTCATCGGTTATGGCGCACCGAAGAAGCAGGGCACCGCGAGTTCGCACGGCTCACCGCTCGGTGCCGAAGAGGCGGCCGGCGCAAAGGCTGCCCTTGGCTGGACCCATGCCCCGTTCGTCGTCCCCGATGACATCCGCGCCGCATGGCTTGGGGCGGGCTCGCGCGGACACGGCGAGTATGACGCTTGGCTGACGCGTTTCACCGCCGCGGACAAGGGTGCCAAGGCCGGCTTCGAGCGCGCGATGGAGGGCGGCATCGACCCGGCCCTCTGGACGGCGCTTACGCAGTATCGCAAGGCACTGACCGAGAAGCCCGTCACCGTGGCCACGCGCAAGGCCTCGGAGATGGCGCTCGAGGTCATCAACACCCACCTGCCCGAGGCGATCGGCGGATCAGCTGACCTCACTGGCTCCAACAACACGCGCACGAAGGGCATGGAGGCGATCGAGACGGACGACTTCCGCGGACGCTTCATTCATTACGGCGTGCGCGAGCATGGCATGGCGGCGGCGATGAACGGCATGGCGCTGCATGGTGGCGTCATCCCCTATTCCGGCACGTTCCTGGTGTTCGCTGACTATTGCCGTCCGTCGATCCGGCTTGCGGCTCTGATGGAGACGCGGGTCATCCATGTCATGACACATGACTCGATCGGCCTTGGCGAGGACGGACCCACGCACCAGCCGGTCGAACACCTGGCCAGCTTGCGCGCGATCCCGAACCTGAACGTGTTCCGCCCGGCCGACGCGGTCGAGACGGCAGAGTGCTGGGAGATTGCGCTGAGGACCGAGAAGACACCCAGCGTGATTGCGCTCTCGCGCCAGAACCTGCCGCAGGTGCGCCTGAAGCACACGGACGAGAACCGCTCGGCTCGCGGGGCCTATGTGCTGTCGCCTGCCGGCGCCAAGCACCATGTGACGATCATCGCGACGGGATCGGAAGTGATGCTTGCGCTTGAGGCCCAGCGGCAGCTTGAGGCCCAGGGCATCGGCGCCAGTGTCGTGTCCATGCCCTGCATGGACATCTTTGCGGCCGAGCCCTCATCTTACCAGGATCGCACGATCGATCCGAAGACAGTGCGGATTGCCGTTGAGGCCGGATCCCGCCTGAGCTGGGATCGCTGGATCGGGCGCGATGGCGCCTTTGTCGGGATGAACAGCTTTGGCGCGAGCGCGCCATACGAGGCGCTCTACAAGAACTTCAACATCACTGTCGACCACATCGTTCGCGCTGCGCGGCAGCGGCTCTGAACAGCATACGGGGAGAGATACCATGACCATCAAAGTTGCCATCAACGGTTTCGGGCGCATTGGCCGCCTCGTGCTCAGGGCCATCGTGGAATCGGGCCGCAAGGACATCGACGTCGTTGCCATCAATGACCTTGGACCGGTCGAGACCAACGCGCACCTGCTGCGCTACGACTCGGTGCATGGCCGCTTCCCGGCCGACGTGAAGGTCGACGGCGAGCACATGATCGTCGGCCACCACAAGATCAAGGTGACCGCCATCAAGGACCCGGCGCAACTGCCGCACGCCGCGCTTGGCGTCGACATCGCGATGGAATGCACGGGCATCTTCACATCGAAGGACAAGGCTTCGGCACACCTGACTGCCGGCGCGAAGCGCGTGCTGGTGTCGGCACCGGCTGACGGCGCGGACATCACGGTCGTCTATGGGGTCAACCACGCGAAACTCACGAAGGACCATGTTGTGGTCTCGAATGCCTCGTGCACCACGAACTGCCTGGCGCCGGTGGCCAAGGTGCTGAATGACACGGTCGGCATCGAGAAGGGCTTCATGACAACGGTCCACGCGTATACGAACGACCAGCCGTCGCTCGACCAGATGCACAAGGACCTCTATCGCGCGCGCGCGGCGGCGCTGTCGATGATCCCGACCTCGACGGGTGCGGCCAAGGCCGTTGGACTGGTGCTTCCGGAACTGAAGGGCAAGCTCGACGGCGTGGCCATCCGCGTGCCGACACCCAATGTGTCGGTGGTCGACCTCAAGTTCATCGCGAAGCGCGCGACGACGGTCGAGGAGATCAATGGTGCGGTAAAGCGTGCGGCCGAAGGTGAGCTGAAGGGTGTGCTTTCGGTTGTCGACGCACCGCTTGTGTCGATGGACTTCAACCATCACCCGGCCTCGTCGTCGTTTGCACTCGACCAGACGAAGGTGATGGATGGCACACTTGTGCGCGTCATGAGCTGGTATGACAACGAGTGGGGCTTTGCCAACCGCATGAGCGACACGGCTGTCGCGATGGGGAAGCTGATCTGATGGCCGGGTTCCGCACGATCGACCAGCTGGACGCCAAGGGCAAGCGCGTGCTTGTGCGCGCGGATCTGAATGTCCCGATGAAGGACGGGCTTGTCACCGATACGGCGCGCATCGACCAGGCTGCGCGAACGATCCGAGACCTCGTCGCGAAAGGCGCGCGCGTCGTTGTGCTGTCCCATTTCGGACGGCCCGATGGCAAGCGGGTCGAGGCGATGTCGCTTCGCCAGGTCATCCCAGCCCTGTCCAAGGCGGTGGGCAAGCCCGTCGCCTTTGCCGACGACTGCATCGGCGGCGTTGCCGAGGCCGGCGTTGCAGGCCTGAAGGATGGCGAGGTGCTGTGCCTCGAGAACACGCGCTTTCATGCCGGCGAAGAGACGAACGATCCGGCGCTGGTCAGCGCGCTGGCCCGGCTGGGCGATGCCTATGTGAATGATGCGTTCTCGGCGGCGCATCGTGCGCACGCGACAACCGAGGGCCTGGCCCACAAGCTGCCGGCCTATGCCGGGCGCGGCATGCAGGCCGAGCTCGAGGCGCTGGGCCGTGTACTTGAACATCCGCAGCATCCGGTCGTGGCGATCGTTGGCGGCGCGAAGGTGTCATCGAAGCTGGCCGTGCTCGAGAACCTGGTTGCCAAGGTCGATGCGCTGGTGATCGGCGGCGGCATGGCGAACACGTTCCTGAAGGCGCAAGGCGTTCCCATCGGCAAGTCGCTGCATGAGCCGGCGCTTCTGGACAAGGCCCGCGAGATCATGGCGAAGGCGCAGGCTCGGGGCTGTGCCATCGTGCTGCCAAGCGATGGCGTGGTGGCGAAGGAATTCAAGCCGATGGCTGCGGCCAAGACGCTTCCGGTGAACCTGACGCCGGCCGACGGCATGATCCTGGATATCGGATCGGACTCGCTGGCCGACATTGCGGCGCGCCTGGAGACAGCAAAGACGGTGGTCTGGAACGGACCGCTTGGCGCCTTCGAGACGCCGCCGTTCGATACCGGGACGAGTTCGGTTGCACGGCACGTAGCCATGCTGACGCGCGTGGGCGCCATGGTGTCGGTCGCAGGCGGCGGCGACACGCTGGCGGCGCTGGCGCAGGCTGGTGCGGAAGACGGCTTCACTTATTGCTCGACGGCGGGCGGCGCCTTCCTCGAGTGGCTTGAGGGAAAGGAATTGCCGGGCGTGAAAGCGCTGTCGGCCTGAGAATTGAGGGAGAGAGACATGTCTATCGCTGACCTTGAAAAGATCGCGCAGAAGATGGTGGCCCCGGGCAAGGGCATTCTTGCCGCCGACGAGAGCTCGGGCACGATCAAGAAGCGCTTTGACGCGATTGGCGTCGAGTCGACCGAGACGAGCCGGCGCGACTATCGCGAACTGATGTTTCGCACGCCGGCCATGAAGGAATTCGTGTCAGGCGTCATCCTCTATGACGAGACGATCTGGCAGGACGCAGCCGATGGCACGCCGCTGGTCAAGGTCATAGCCGATGCCGGCGCCGTGCCGGGCATCAAGGTCGACGAGGGCACGGAAGCACTGCCCGGCTCGCCCAAGGAGCTGATCACGAAAGGCCTCGACGGGCTGTCGAAGCGGCTGCCGAAATATTTCGAGCGCGGCGCACGCTTTGCGAAGTGGCGTGCAGTGATCGATATCGGTGCTGGCATTCCGACCTATAATTGCGTCCATGCGAATGCGCATGCGCTTGCCCGGTATGCGGCGCTGTGCCAGCAGGCGAACATCGTGCCGATCGTCGAGCCGGAAGTGCTGATGGACGGCGAACACGATGTGGACACCTGCCATGACGTGACGGAGTGGGTGCTGAAGGAGACCTTCAGCGAACTCTACAAGGCCGAGGTTGCGCTCGAAGGCATCGTGCTCAAGCCCAACATGGCGATTGCCGGCAAGAAGTCGGCGAAAAAGGCGTCCGTGCAGGAAGTTGCCGAGAAGACCGTGAAGATGCTCAAGAACTGCGTGCCGCCGGCGGTGCCGGGGATCGCGTTCCTCTCGGGCGGACAGTCCGACGAAGAGGCGACGGCCCATCTCGATGCGATGAACAAGCTGGGGCCCCTGCCCTGGAAGCTGACCTTCTCGTATGGCCGTGCCCTGCAGGCTGCGCCCCAGAAGGCGTGGTCGGGCAAGCGCGAGAATGTTGCTGCCGCACAGAAGGCCTTCGCACACCGCGCGCGGATGAACGGCCTTGCGTCGCTTGGCAAGTGGTCGGCCGCGCTTGAGAAGGATGCCGCGTAATTCGCTGCCGGCTCTACCTCATCACCCCGCCCCGGATCGACGGGCGTTTCGGCGAGACACTTCGCCGAGCGCTCGGCGCGGGGGATGTCGCGTGCGTTCAGTTGCGCCTGAAGGACGCGTCCGACAGCGAGATCCTGAAGGCAGGCGAAGCCCTGATGCCCATGGTGCAGCAGGCCGGGGCCGCCTTCATCGTGAACGACCGACCCGACCTTGCGCGAACGCTTGGCGCAGATGGCGTGCATGTCGGGCAGGACGATGCCCCTTATGCCGACGCCAGGGCCCTTCTGGGACCCAAGGCGATCGTCGGGGTGACGTGCCACAACTCGCGCCACCTGGCGATGGAGGCGGCAGAGGCCGGGGCGGATTATGTCGCGTTCGGAGCCTTTTTTCCTACGACCACCAAAACGCCGAAGACGCAGGCAGAGCCCGCGTTGCTCACCTGGTGGCAGGAAATGATGACGGTTCCATGCGTCGCCATCGGGGGAATCACCACGGAAAACGCGCATGTGCTGGTGGAAGCGGGCGCCGATTTCCTTGCGGTCTCAAGCGGGGTCTGGGACCACGTGGAGGGCCCGGCGCAAGCGGTGCGCCTCCTTAACGATATCTTCGATTCCCAGGCCCAGACCGCGCGCGGGGCGCGTTGAACCCCGGATGCGGGCCTGATAGGGTCCGCGCCTCTTTGGACGGGCGGGCGACCGCCCCTTTTTGTTTTCGCCGAGAACCCATGAAGATCGCAGGCAACGAAATCAAGCCAGGCGCCGTGATTGAACACGACGGCTCGCTCTGGGTCGCCGTCAAGACGCAGGCCGTGAAGCCCGGCAAGGGCGGTGCCTACAACCAGGTGGAACTGAAGAACCTGTTCGACGGCCGCAAGCTGAACGAGCGGTTCCGCTCGGCCGAAAGCGTCGAGGCGATCGAACTCGAGTTCAAGCCCTACACATTCCTGTTCGAAGCTGGCGACGTGCTGACCTTCATGGACAAGGAAACCTTTGACCAGATCGAGATCGCCAAGGACTTCATGGGCGAGCGCGCGGCCTTCCTGTCGGAGGGCATGGAGGTCAAGGTCGAGAGCTATGAGGGGCGTCCCATCGCGGTGAAGCTGCCGCTGCAGGTGACGCTGTCGGTCACGGAAACCGATCCCGTGGTGAAGGGTCAGACGGCGGCGCCATCGTACAAGCCGGCCATGCTCGAGAACGGATTGCGCGTGATGGTGCCTCCGTTCATCGATGTCGGGTCCAAGATCATCGTTTCGACAGACGAAGTCGAATACATCAAGCGCGCGGAGTAGACAGAATCCCATGGCCATCAATACGCCGCTGATGAACATCATGACGGGTGCGGTCCGCAAGGCCGCCCGCGCGATCCTGCGTGACTTCGGAGAGCTTGAGAACCTGCAGGTCATGCGCAAGGGTCTTGCCGACTTCGTGACCAAGGCCGACCTGAAGGCCGAGAAAGTACTCCGCGAGGAACTGGTGCGGACACGTCCGCATTACGGGTTCGTGATGGAAGAAGGCGGTGTGATCGAGGGCCCTGACAAGTCCCATCGCTGGTTCATCGATCCGCTCGACGGGACGATCAACTTCATGCATGGCGTGCCGCATTTCGCGGTGTCTGTCGGCCTTGAGCGCGAGGGCCACCTTGTGGCTGGTGTCGTCTACAATCCGGTGACGGATGACATGTTCACCGCCGAGAAGGGCCAAGGGGCCTGGCACAATGAGCGGCGGCTCAGGGTCTCGGGGCGGCGCGACCTGGCCGATGCGCTGGTCGCCACAGGGATCCCGCACCGCGGGCGTCCAGGACAGGAAGGGTTCCTCGGCGAGGTCAATGCCGTGATGCGCGAGGTTTCAGGTGTTCGCCGGTTCGGCTCGGCGGCGCTGGATCTCGCCTGGGTGGCGGCCGGGCGCTACGACGCGTTCTGGGAGAGATCGCTATCATCTTGGGACATTGCAGCCGGGATCGTGCTTGTCCGGGAGGCCGGTGGCGTGGTCAGCGACCTCTCAAGCGGGCAGGACATGCTGGTCAACGGGCACATCCTCGCCTCGAACGGCAACCTGCACGGGTCGATGCTGAAAACGCTGAAGGCTGCTTCGGCGTGAATTGCCGCGCGGCCTGCGCTATAACCAGCGCATGCGTTGCCTGATCCTTGCATTCCTCACCGTCGCAGTTGCTGCCCTTCCGGCGCAGGGGCAGCGCGTTTCTGCGGACGAAGACGAGGACAAGGGCGTGACCGTGAACATGGACGCGCTCGGGCTGCCCGAGCCGGCGCCCATTCCCGAAATCCCGGCGGAAGACGCGGCAAGGCCCAGGTCCAAGGCCTCATCCGCCGATGGCGCGCGCCGAGTGGTTCCCTTGCCGCGGCCCAAACCGGAGACCGGCGTGGCTGCAACCGTCGCGGTGGCGGAACCTGCCGAGGCCCCACCGGCGACGCCTGCGCCTGAGGCTGTGGCACGACAGAAGCCGAAGGCGGACCTGCCCGTTGCCATGATCGAGAACTTCCCCGTTGAAATGCGGGGCACGGCCCGCGATCCGTTTCCAAACGCCAAGGCCACCGATCCGGCGGCAGGATTTCGCCTGATCGGGCGCGTGCGATTTGTTGATGGCGAGACAATGCTGGCGCCTGATGCCAGCGGGCAGCTCGATACTCTGGCCGAGAGCCTGGGGGCCACGCCGGCGCGCGTCCGCATCGTCGCCTATAGCGGCCGCACGGGTGATCTGTCCTCACAAGCCCGCCGGCTTTCGCTGGAGCGCGCACGGGCCGTGCGCGATCATCTGGTGGCGCGGGGTATCCCGTTCGAGCGCATCAACATCATGCCGCTTGGTGGCCCGCCAACAGGCGAAACGGACCGGGTGGACATCCTGGTGCCGCCGGGCTGAGAGCTATTCGGCCGCGAGGCCCGCGAATTGCAGCCGCGCGAGCCTTGCGTAGAGCCCTCCGCCCTCGACGAGTTCGGCGTGCGTGCCTTCGGCGACGATGGCGCCCTGCTCCATCACGACGATGCGGTCGGCGCGCTGAACCGTGGCGAGGCGGTGAGCGATGACGATCGTTGTCTTCTGCTGCATGAGGCCCTCGAGGGCCATCTGCACCAGTCGTTCGCTCTCGGCATCGAGCGCGCTCGTGGCTTCATCAAGAAGCAGGATGGGCGCGTCGCGCAGGATCGCACGCGCAATGGCGAGGCGCTGGCGTTGCCCGCCTGACAACGTGATGCCGCGCTCGCCGAGATGCGTGTCGTAGCCTTTGGGGAGCCGGGAAATGAACTCGTCCGCCTGGGCTGCCCTGGCTGCCGCCCTGATTTCATTTTCTGTCGCAGATGGACGGCCATAGCGGATGTTCTCGAGTGCCGTGTCGCCAAAGATAACAGTGTCCTGAGGCACAAGTGCGAGCCGGGTGCGGAGGTCGCGCGGGTCGACACTCCTGATATCGATGCCATCGACGAGGATGCGGCCCGCCTGGACGTCGAAGAAGCGTTGCAGTACCTGGAACACCGTCGTCTTGCCCGCACCCGAGGGGCCCACGAGGGCCACGGTCTCGCCGGGGCGCACGCGCAATGTGAAACCCTTCAGGGCGGGTACGCCCGGCCGCTGCGGGTATTCAAAGGTGACGTTGTCGAACTCGACTTCGCCGCGTGGCGCCGGCAGCGGAAGCGGATTGGCCGGCGGACTGACCTGCGGCGTTGTCTCGAGGATTTCGACGATGCGCTCGAGCGCGCCTGCGGCCTGCTGCACCTCGCCCCAGACTTCGGACAAGGCGCCGAGGCCCGAGGCGACGATCACGGCATAGAGGATGAAGGCCCCCAACTGTCCGCCGGTCATGTCGCCGGCGATCACGGCCTGCGCACCGACCCAAAGGACCCCGACGATGCTGGCAAAGACGAGAACGATGACGAGGGCCGTCATCGTTGCGCGGGCACGCACGCGCTTGAGCGCCGTGGCGAAGGTCGATTCAACGGCGTCGGCAAAGCGGGCGCGATCGACGGACTCGTGGGTGAAGGACTGGACGGTCTGGATGGCGTTGATGGTCTCGGCTGCGTAGGCGCTGGTGTCGGCGACGCGATCCTGGCTCTGGCGCGAGAGGTTGCGCACGAGACGGCCAAAAAAGATGAGCGGCAGGACCACGAAGACGACAGTACCGAGTACAAGCCCCGTCAGCGTCGGGCTGGTCACGAGGAGCATTGCGAGACCACCGACCATCATCAGCATGTTGCGCAGCGCGATCGAGGCGCTTGAGCCCACGGCCGTCTGGATCAACGTGGTGTCGGTCGTGATGCGGGAGAGGACCTCGCCGGTTCGGGTTACCTCGAAGAAGGCGGGGCTCTGGGACAGGATATGGCTGTAGATCGCGCGCCTGAGGTCGGCAACGATGCGCTCGCCCAGCCAGGTCACGCAATAGAACCGGGCCGCGGTCGCCAGCCCGAGCACGATGGCTACGCCCAGCACGAGCAGGAAGTACTGGTCAATGAGACCGGCATTTTCCTGGCTGAAGCCGTGGTCGATCATCTCGCGGACGGCTGCGGGAATGGCCAGCGACGCACCGGCTGCTGCCAGCAGGAACAGGGTTGCGAGGGCTACCATGCCCCTGTAGGGCGCCATGAAGGGCACCAGACGGCGCAGGATCTTAAGGTTGCGGCTGCGACTGCGACCTTGCGCCTCGCGCTGGATGCTGGCCTCGAATTCCGCACCTCGATTATCGCTCAATTTGGGGATCCTGGCTGGTTTTGTGCCCTATATGACACCGGTCGGGTCCCGCCGGAAGGTGCCGGGGGAAATCCGCGGTCTTGCGCCGCAGAGGGGATTTGGCTATATGCCCGCGCTCCGAGATATGCGGCCGGCCCCTGCGGGTCAGGCCGCCGACACAGCCCAAGGCAAGCCATGAAGAAAGAAGGCCATCCCAACTATCACTTCATCACGGTCGTCCTGAACGACGGATCGAAGTACCTCACCCGGTCGACCTGGGGCGCCGAAGGCGATGTCATGACGCTGGACATCGATCCGACCACGCACCCGGCCTGGACGGGCGGCAGCCAGCAGATCATGGACCGCGCGGGCCGCGTATCCAAGTTCGCCAAGAAGTTCGAAGGCATCGGCGCCGCCACGAAGAAGTAGGCTCGGCCGCGGTCCGCTTTGAGGGTCGCCACAGGTGCAATCGCATGACAGGAGGTGCGCAGACTGCGCGCCTTCTTTTTTTGTGCGTTGACGGGCAGGCTTCTTGCTGCATGATTTTCCCGGCTGCTTGCCGGAGACACACTCAACTTGTCCGGACACACGTTCTTTTTCTATGGCTCCCTGATGGACCGAGAGCTGCTTGAAGCGGTGATCGACCGCTCGAGCGACCATCTGCACCTTCATCCGGGACGCCTCAACGGATATGCGGCTGAAACGGCGCATGGTTATTCGTTCCCTACGCTCGTCGCGCGCACCGCGGGGATCGTGGAGGGTGTGGTCACGCACGGCCTGAGCGACGAGGATGTCGCCCGCATTTCCTATTTCGAGGATACCGAATATGCGCCCCAAGCGGTGGAGGTGCTGACCGCGCAGGCGCGGATTGTCGCCAGGACCTATATGTCGACAAGTACCCTTCGTTCGTCTGGCGAAGCCTGGGAGTTTTCCCATTGGCGCATCCATCACAAGCCGGTTCTCATTGCCGTCACGCGCAAGGTGATGCGGGAGCACTATGGCATCACGCCCTTCGAGGAGATCGACGCCCACTGGCACCGTATCAAGGCTGAGGTCGAGGCTGGGTTCGTGACCGTTCAGGCCGAAGGGCTCAAGGACTGACGCGAAGGCAGCAAAAAGGCCGGCACCCCAAAGAGTGACCGGCCTGCTGTCATTATTGGCGCGAGGACGGGCGCCCTATTCCGCTGCGCGTCCGAAGGCAGCCTGGAGACGATCGAGCTGGGCGGTCACGCCAGCGGGCGCCGCATCTTCGCGGCCGTAGATCATCTGATCCAGGCGCTCGACGCGCTCATACAGGTTCATGCTGCGGGTAAGGAGTTCCACCAGCTTGGCCGGCAGGAGGTCGGCACCCTCGCCGCGGGAGCCACGGCAAATCTCGCGGGCTCCCAGCCGGTACTTGTCGTTATGGGCTTCCGAAGGGGTCATTTCGCCCTCGGATACCGCGCGCTGGACGAGTAGCCACGAGGCCACCTGCATCAGCCGGGTGGTGAGGCGCATGCTTTCACCGGCATAGGTCAGCGCTGCCTTGGACGGCAACAGCTTGGATTCTGCGCGACCCTTGCCATCAAGGTAGGTGGCGGTCTCCTCGACCATGGCCATTCCTTCCTCGAAGGTGCGCCTGAACAGTTCCGACCCGGCAAACGTCATTGCGTTTGCCGCCTGCGCTTCCATCCCGCCGGGCTTGTAAGCCATGAGTTCCCCTTTGAACCAACCCTTCATGCGATCGCTCTTTCTCCCGATGCCGGTTACTGCGGATTTCGAAAGTCGTGGTCGCCATGAAGTCTGATGCGAATCGAGAACTTCAAAGCGGCACACTGCAAGCTTAAGATGTGTCTGCTTGCATTCTTTGCGCCAAGCTTGGCACGAAAACCACAACTCGTCATCCTAAAGAGAGTTAACCCGGGCATGGCTCAGCAGAACACGCGCATCGCAGGTGTGGACGGCTGCAGAGGTGGATGGATCGTTGTCGAAACGACGCTTAACCTGAATGCGCCCAAATGGAAAATTGCCCCGAACTGGAACGCAATAGGCGCTGATGCTGATGTAATGGCTGTAGACATGCCAATCGGCATTTCGAGCAACGGTGTCCGGCAATGCGAAGTTGAGGCGCGCCGCGCACTCTCACCATGCGGGAGCCGCGTTTTCAAGACGCTGCCGCGCGGTGCGCTCCGTTTCCGTCAATCGGACTGGTCGGAGGCGAATCAATGGAGCAAGGCGCAGGGGTACGGCGGCATCTCCAAGCAGACCTGGAACATCCGCCCCCGCATTCTCGAAATTGACCAAGCCGTCTGCGCCGCCGACCAGGACCGCGTGTTCGAAGCGCATCCCGAGCTCGCGTTTGCACGGCTCAATGGCGGTGAGGCACTGGCAAGCAAGCACCTGCCCGAAGGGCGGGCCCTGCGCTGCCGGCTGCTTCAGGAGTCCGGGTTCGGGGACATCGGGACGTGGCTCAAGGAGCTTCGGGGAACGGGCGCGAAACCTGACGATCTGATGGACGCCTGCGCGCTCGTCCTGACTGCCCGGCATATCGCGCGGGGCACGGCAAAAGAGCTGCCAGGGGCGGCCGAGCGCGATGCACGTGGCCTGCGGATGTCGATTTGTTTCTGACGCGCGCCCCTGATGCGTCGCTCAGGCCTTGCGAAAGAGGTCGTCAGCCGTGGACCGCTGCGACTGCTTGGCCCGGATCGCCTCTTCCATGCGACGGATTTCAGACTGGTATTCCGCGATGCGCGCCTGCAATTCTGCGATCGACATTGGACCGAGATCGACGGGGGCCGCCTTTTTGGGTTTCGGATCGGGATCGTCCCACGCCATAGTTGTCTCCATCAGCGTCCTGCGACGGAATTGAAGCCGGTCGCGCGACCATCTTCAAGAGGCCTGCACTCATGAGTCCCCTACCTGCCAAGATGAAAGCGGTCGTCGCTGGCACCCGCGACGGCAAGCCCTGCCCTGTGATCCAGGAATTCGACGTGCCACGACCGGGTCCCGAAGACGTCCTCATCAAGGTCGCGGCCACCGGGCTGAACCGGGGCGACCTCATGCAGGTTGCCGGCCTCTATCCGCCACCGCCCGGTGCGCCACAGACACTGGGCCTGGAGGCCTCGGGCACGGTTGTGGCGACGGGCGAGCGGGTAAGCCTCCACAAGGTGGGCGACGCCGTGTGCGGGCTTGTCGCCGGTGGCGGCTATGCAGAGTACTGCCTCGTTCACGAGGGAAGCGCCCTGCCGGTTCCCAAGGGTGTCTCGCTGGTTGATGCGGCGGCGCTACCGGAGGCGCACTTTACGGTTTGGACCAATGTCGTGGATCGCGCACGCCTCAAGCCTGGCGAGACGCTGCTTGTCCACGGAGGGTCCAGTGGCATCGGCACGGCAGCGATCCAGGTGTTCGCCGCCCGTGGACATCGCGTGCTCACCACTGCTGGTTCTGCCGACAAGTGCGCAGCCTGCGAGCGCCTGGGGGCGGCGAAGGCGATCAACTATCGCGACGCCGACTTTGAGACGGTCGTGCGCGCCGAAACGGGCGGCACCGGTGTCGATGTGATCCTCGACATGGTGGGTGGCGACTACATCAAGAAGAACTTCAACCTGCTCAAGCTCGAGGGGCGGCTGGTGAATATCGCCTTCCAGAACGGTGCTGAGGCCACGCTGAACCTGTTGCCGATGATGCTGAAGCGGCTGACCATCACGGGCTCGACGCTGCGCGCGCGGACCCATGCGGAGAAGGCCGAGATCGCCCGGTCGGTGCAGGCCCATGTCTGGCCGCTGATCGAAGGGGGGCGTGTGAAGCCCGTGGTTGACAGCGTGTTTGCCATGGCCGACGTCGCTGCCGCCCACGTCAAAATGGCGGGTTCCAGCCATATCGGGAAGATCCTGTTGACGCCCTGAGACAGGTGCCCTGCTTCCCCTTCCCTCGGCGGGCGCAAAGGACTATAAGAACGGCATAGAAACTCCCTTAAACCCAAGGTGAATTTCCTGGTCTGGCGCTGGAAAATGCGTCGGCACTGAACGGAGAGGTATTGACCGATGACGAAGCCCCTGATGCCCAAGGCGACGGCCATGTGGCTGATCAATGAGACCACGCTGACCTTCGAGCAGATCGCGAACTTCTGCGGGCTGCATCCGCTCGAGATCAAGGCGATGGCCGACGATGCGCATCCCGAGAAAATCGTTCCCCTCGACCCGGTGATGATGGGGCAGCTCACACGCGAGGAAATCGCTGCGGCTGAAAAGGACACCAACAAGCGGCTCGTCATGAACAAGTCGGCGGTGGATATGCCCTCGGCCGCACCCAAGGGTCGCCAGCGCTATACGCCGGTTTCACGCCGGCAGGACCGTCCCGATGCGATCGCGTGGCTGGTGCGTAACCATCCGGAACTGACGGATCCGGAAATCGGCAAGCTGGTCGGCACCACAAAGTCGACGATCCAGGCCATCCGCACGCGCGCTCACTGGA
>JBILGJ010000323.1:0-3588 GCA_044351125.1 Micropepsaceae bacterium | reverse complement strand
ATGAAATCAAGCTGCGCACGCGTTGTTGCAAAAAGGAAATAGCTCTGGTCCCGCGACACATCGACGGCGCGATGCAGCTCCGGTCCGCCCGCGCCGGGGACGCGCTGGATGTAATGGCCCGTGACAAGCGCCGCAGCGCCCAGGTCCTTTGCGGCGCCAAGAAGGTCATGGAACTTGACGGTCTGGTTACACTGGATGCACGGCACCGGCGTCTCGCCGCGGACATAGCTCGAGGCGAAATCCTCGATTACCGACTTGCGAAAACGCTCCGTATAATCGAGCACATAATGAGGGATGCCGATCTGCGCCGCCGCCTGCCGCGCATCCTGGATATCCTGCCCGGCGCAACACGCACCCTTCCGGCGAGCCGGGGAATTCGAGGCATAGAGCTGCAGCGTGATGCCCACAACATCGAACCCTGCCTGCCGCGCCAGCGCCGCAGCGACTGCGCTGTCGACGCCGCCCGACATCGCCGCAACGACCCGGGTCCGGCCGGGATTTCCCGGCAGGTCCATCAGGGCGCGGATTTGTTCAGTCGGTATCATGCCGGGGCCTATATCCCGCGAGGGCGGCCCGTTGCAAGCTTAACGGCGTTACAGGTACTTCAGGAGATTGGTCTCGCTGAGCTGCGCGATCATGCGACCCGACGCTTCCGCAGCGACCTGGTCACGATTCAGTCGGGCGACCGCCTCGGCAAGATCCACGTCCTCGATGTCACCGATGAACTTCGCGAAATAGGCAGACATCGCCTCGTGACGTTCGGCTGCCCGCTCCACCTGTTCGTGCCGCGTTCCGTTCAGCGCTGCAAATTCCGAAACCCCATCCTGGATACCGGGGATCTGGACATTCGCATTGGTCAGGAAGCTCATCTGCGCGGGCGTGAGCGTGGCGTTCAGCGGACCATTGGCGCCGATATTGAAATCTGCGATATCCTTGAACATCTGAAACAGGTCGGTCGCGACATCGCTCGCCGTGATCCCGATAGTCATCGACTCGCTCTGGTCGATATTGACCGTCATGGCCTGGTCGGTATTGCGGAAGACACTGGCAACATTGGGGGCCGCCGCAAGCGCCGCAAGATCCGTTGCCGAAACAGGTGACACATCGGTGCGCGTGCCGCCATACAGATAGTTGCCGTTCATGCGGTAATTCAGCACCCCGACAGCCTCGGCATAGAGGCTGCGTACCTCCTCCATCATCGGTCCGGCGCGACCGGCAGCAATCGCGTTGGAAACCGAGGTACGCAATCTCGCGGTGACATCCGTCAACTGCTGGAGATGCACGTCCTGCATGTCGAGCCGGGTATTCACCTCTTTCGTCGCAGCAAGGAATGACGCAACACCAGCAGCCCTTTGCTTCGCAGCCACCAGGACCGACGCCTTGTCCTTCACGTCAGCCAGAGTGTCGCCCACCTTGCCGCTGGAAATCTGCATCTGCAGCTTCACAGTTCGCGACTGGATGCGTCCATATTCGGTGATCATGCCCTGGGAAATGGACAATGTGCCAACACGATCAAGCATGTGAGGCCTCCTCTATCAAATGGCTTCAAGCAGGGTCTGGAACATCTCGCGCGCGACACTCATCATCCGCGCCGAGGCATTGTAGGCCTGCTGGAACATCATCATGTTCGCAAGTTCTTCATCAAGGTTCACACCCTCGGACGAGTCCCGGCGAGCCGCGACCTCTTCCTGGATGCTGATGCGGTTCAACCGCTCATCCTCGGCAAAGGACGCAAGGTCGGCCTGCAACCCGGAGATCTGTGCGATGTAATTGTTGAGCGACTGCGTGCTCGAGGACAGGCCGCCGGCCGAACCGAACGAATGCAGTGCATCAGCGGCGGCAGCAAGGGCCAGCGCCCCCTTGTTGTTGCTCGCACCAAGCACGACGCTTCCGGCGACACTTGCGCCCGTCAGGTCAAGCTTGGCCAGCGCAAGGCGCGATACGTTCTGCGAGATATCGCTGCGGACGGCAAGCGACAGGGCCTGGTTCTGCCGCATGGCAGTTCCAAGCCCGAAAAACTCGGACATGCTCACGCCAGTCGCGCCACGGCTGGTTGTATCGTTGGCAACCTCAAGCCGCGCACCGGCATAGGCACCAGCGGGCGTCATCACCATCGTGCCATTGCTGTCGAGCGAGAACGTCGCATAGCCACTCGCAGCCGTGTTGAGCGACGAAATCACATTGCCGACCGTCGCACCTGACACCGTATAGTTGAACGTGCTCAGGGTGGCGCCATTGGCGCCGCGCAGGACAAACTGCGCCTGCCCGCCAGCCGTCAGGCCATGCGCGTTGGCCGATTGCACGCCCGTGGCATAGCTCGAGGGGCTGGCAGCCGTGACGAGGTTGTTGAGGCCGAAGAAATGGGCGAGCCCTCGCCCGCCCCGCAGCGCCGGCGAGGTCGGATCCTGCAATGTTGCCACGCCATGGGCGGAATTTGTGGCCGTAATGGACAGGCTGCCGTTCACGAAGCTCGCGGTCGCCGTACCCGACAGCCCCGTATTGATGGCAGTGACCAGGTCACCCACAGTGGACAGCGTGGAGGTATCGAGATTGAGCTGCTGCACCAGTTGCCCCTGCGCGTCGACGACCGCCACCCGCACAAAGCCCGAGGCGTTGAGTGCGTCCGTTGACAGAAGGCCGGTATTGGTGCCGCTCAGCGTACGCGGTGCAGGAACAGCAGAACTGTCGTTGTGAACCGCATTGATCTGCTCGGCAAGCGCCGAACCCACCTGGCCCAGCTGCTCGGCGAGATCCGGCAACCTGCGGTCACGCAACTCAAGCAGACCTCGCAGTTCGCCCCCCGCGATACGTGCCTCCATGGCTACCGGCGGTCCCGAGTTTCCACCCTCGGGGTTGAGACGCTGCAGCATGAGCGAGGGGAAGACCGTCGTCGTCGAGACCGTCGCCGGTCCGTCATAACGGAATT
The DNA here is from genome assembly GCA_044351125.1 of Micropepsaceae bacterium. GTDB lineage: Bacteria > Pseudomonadota > Alphaproteobacteria > Micropepsales > Micropepsaceae > SZUA-430. Next base: position 662 of record JBILGJ010000323.1, on the reverse strand, counting down.
CCGAGCTCAGGTCCGAAACCAGACCCGTACCGTCCGTCAGCGAGACGAACATGCGACCGTCGGGCTGCTCGAATGTCTTGACGTCAAGATACTTGGAAAGCTCGGCAATCGCCTTCTCGCGCTGGTCACTGAGACCTGTGCTCATGTCCCCGCCGGCAACCGCTGTCTTGAGCCTCGCATTGACGTCGTGGATCTGGGCGATCAGGCGGTTCACGACCCGGATGTCGGTACCGATCTGCGCATTCGCATCCTGCCTGAGGGACTGCACGCTATTGGCGATCCCCGACAGCGCCGTCAGCGCCGACGAAACAGCCGACAGGGCCGAGTTGCGCTTGGCAGGCGACACGGGATCCGTGCTCAGCTGCTGAAGCGCAGTCATCGCGGAAGAGACACGCGCACCGAGCGAGTTGCCATCATTGATCGAACCGATCAGGCCTTGCACCCGCGTAAAATAGGACGACAGAACCTGCAACTGGCCGACTGAGCTGGTTGCATCCAGCGTTTCGCGCGCCAGGAATTCATCGGCAACGCGCCGGATCTGGTCGACACTCACGCCCGAAAGGCGGTCGGCAGTGAGCCGGGGCCCAAAGTCGACAAGACGCCGGTTGTAACCTTCCGTGTTGATGTTGGCGATGTTGTTGGAAGTCACACGCAGCGCCGTC
>JBILGJ010000322.1:0-3590 GCA_044351125.1 Micropepsaceae bacterium | reverse complement strand
GTGCTTGCCGGTGCCCTGGCGGCCGGCCACCGTCACCGCCTCTTCGACGCCGTCGTCCTCAAGGTCATGGGCGCGACCAAGGTCCAGGTCATGGCGACCTACCTGATGGAGTTCGCACTCATCGGCCTCGGCGCAGGCCTTGTTGCGGCCCTGTCTGGAACGCTTGCCGCCTGGGCCGTTGCAGCCTTCGTGATGCAGACGGGATTCGTGCCCTCATTGACCACACTGGCTGTCGTGATAATCGGCGGGACACTGGCCGCCATGGCCCTCGGAATCGCCTCGACATGGACAGCACTTTCAACACCCGCGGCGCGTACATTGCGAACAGCTTGAGTTTTGTCCGATTCTTTAAATTTCACTGAAGTGAAAAGCTGAAATCCGGTCGCAATTTTTAGGCTAAGGCCTTGAACCGGAACGCTCTGCAGCCCAAATTACACCGACAATACTTGGCGCCGGCCACGCAGGGCGCCGCACGAAAGGGAGCATCCATGTCTGAATACAATAACCAGGCGCGTCACGTATCCCACGCTGGCGTTGACGCGCAGGCAATCGATCAGGGCCTCAGGGCCTACATGATCAACGTCTACCAGTACATGATGGTCGGCCTGGCCCTGACCGGTGTCGTGGCCTACGCGACGTCGGCAACGCCGGTCCTCTTCAACGCGATCTATGGCACGCCGCTGGTCTGGGTCGTGATGCTCGCGCCCGTCGGTATCGCCTGGTTCGGCTTCGGCATGATCGACCGCCTGTCCACCGGTGCCGCACAGATGATGTTCTGGGCTTTCGCCGGCATCATGGGCCTCTCGCTCGCCTACATCTTCCAGGTCTACGTCGCCGCCGACATCGTGCGCGTGTTCTTCATCACCGCCGCGACCTTCGGCGCGTTGAGCCTCTACGGTTACACCACGCCACGCAGCCTGAGCGCCTGGGGTTCGTTCCTCTTCATGGGCGTCGTGGGTCTGCTGATTGCATCGATCGTCAACATCTTCATGCAGTCCGACGCGCTCACCTTCGCCATCAGCCTGATCGGCGTGGTCGTCTTCGCAGGCCTGACCGCCTACGACACGCAGCAGATCAAGGAAATGTACTTCGAGGGTGACGACAGCGACACCGCCAGCAAGAAGGCCATCCTCGGCGCCCTCAGGCTCTACATGGACTTCATCAACCTCTTCCTGATGCTGCTGCGCCTCTTCGCAAACCGCGAATAGCCGGCCGCAACCACGCACCAATCAAACTCCGCCCCGGGCGCCATCAGGCTCCCGGGGCTTTTCATGTCCGCGCCCGCCCGTGCTAGAGAAGGCGGATGTCCACCACGCGCGACAGCTTCGGCCACGAAGTCACCAACGCCGCCCCCGAAACGGTCGCGGCCCTCGACACCTTTGGCCGCGAATGGATCGCCTACGGACCCGACCTTGGGCAGGTGATCGCCGCTGCCAGCGGGGATCCCTCCTGCCGTCTCGCGACCGCCTATGCGGCCCTCCTGCACATGTCGCTCGAGGCGGCCGAAGGCCATGCCGCCGCGCGCCCCTTCCTCGCCCGCCTGCGCGAAGGGCAGGCCACTGTGACTCCGCGCGAGGAAGCCATCATCGACGCCGCCATGGCCTGGGGCCGGCAGGACTATGCCGCCAGCCTTGCAGCCTTCGAACGCGCGGTCAGCCTCGCCCCGGGCGACATCGTGGCAGCCAAATGGGGCCAGTATCTCGCCTTCAACCTCGGCGACGCTGAAGCCATGCACCGCCTCGGCCAGCCTGTAGCCGCCACGCGCCCCGACATCCCCGAAGCCTGGGGCATGCTCGCCTTCGCCGAGGAACAGTCACACAACATCAATAGGGCCGAAGCCGCCGCACGCCAGGCGCTTGCGATGAAGCCGTCAGAGGCCTGGGCCCAGCACGCGCTGGCCCACGTCTTCGAGACGACGGGCCGCCTCGACGAGGGCGTCGCCATGCTCAAGGCTGCAGCCCCGGGCTGGGCCACGCGCTCGATCTTCATGGCCGAGCACAATTACTGGCACCTCGCGCTCTTCCACCTCGATCGCGACGAACCCGCCGAAGCGCTGGCCATCTGGGACGCGCATCTCTGGGGTCGCTGGCCCGAATTCGCACAGGAGCAGATCGGCGCCATCTCGATGCTCTGGCGTCTCGAGTTGCGCGGCGTCGATATTGGAACCCGCTGGCAGGCCGTGACAAGGAGGGTCGCAGACCGGACAGACGAGCACCTCTGGCCCTTCCACGACATGCATTACATCCACGCCCTCGCAAGAAGCGGGGACATGGTAAGGGTGGACGCCTTCCTGCGCACCCTCGGGCAGAAGGCCGACGCCGCGGGCAGCGTCTGGTCGGCCGTCGCAAGGCCGCTCGCAGGCGCCATCGTCGACGCCGCACAGGGCCGCTTTGCCGACGCCGCGCCCGTCATGGAACAGCTCCTGCCGCGGCTGCACCTGATCGGCGGCTCGCATGCCCAGCGCGATGTCTTCGTGCAGGCGTGGATCGACGCAGCGTTCAGGGCGGGGCAAGGCACGCACCTGCGCCCTGTTCTCGAAGAACGCGTCCGCGCACGTCCCCTCGTCGGGGTTCACCGGCGTGATCTGGGCCGTCTGGGTTGAACGTTCTGCCTATTCGACGGCAGAGGGGCGCTTGGGCTCGAGCACGCGCAGCACCTGCGCGAGATCATGTCCCCGTTTCATGACAAGCCCGCCGCTGGCCACTACGCAATACATGCCCTGCCTGTTGCGAAGGCCAGGGCGCTTCTCGATCCGGTAGAGCGGCATCTCGGCGGTATGGCGGAACACGGCAAACACCGCATGCTCGCGTCCCGCACCGATGGCATAGTCGCGCCACTCTCCGGCAGCGACCATGCGTCCATAGAGGGACAGGATGGTGGAAAGCTCGCGCCGGTCGAACATGACCTCGCCGCCGCGGGCCGAGGCATCGCCCGCCTCGTCGTTCCGCGGCTGCGGGCGCTCGCCACCGCGGAATTGGATTATGGTATCGTCGACCATCAGGCCGTCAGTGTTCACCCGCCAAGGGGCCTTTGGCAAGCCCGATCATCGCCGCCGGCACATGAAAATGCCGTCCGCAACAGGCAGGAGCACCGTGTCCACCCGCGCATCCTTCGCGATCTTTGCGTTAAGCGCCCGCAGCGCGACCGTCTCGGTGGACGTGTCTGTTGCATCGCACACCTGTCCCGACCACAGCACGTTGTCGATCGCAATCAGCCCGCCCGGCCTGACCAGCGTCAGCATCGCCTCGTAATAGGCATCGTACGATGTCTTGTCGGCATCGATGAAGGCAAAGTCGTAATGGCCCGCGCGCCCCGCACGGATGAATTGCGCAAGCGTCTCAACCGCAGGGCCGACATGGCCCGCAATCTTGTGCGCCTGTCCGGCCGCCGCCCAATACCCCTGCGCCATCTCCATGTAGCCGGGATTGACGTCGAGCGCATCGACCCGTCCATCCTCCGGCAGGGCCAGCGCGACGGCCAGCGCACTGTAGCCCGTGAAGGTGCCCACCTCGATGGCGCGCGTGGCACCCATGAGCTTGGCCACAAGCCCCATGAAAGCGCCTTGCTCGGGCGCGATCTGCATCATGGCC
>JBILGJ010000321.1:0-3592 GCA_044351125.1 Micropepsaceae bacterium | reverse complement strand
CCATCCGCTACCAGCGCAACGATGCAATCCTTCATCGCGATCCGCGCTTCATGCCAAGGCGCGAACGTTGCTGGGCAAGCTGGAACTACAAGTCTGACGGCAAGGGCAACGAGCCTTCCGTGTCGGTGACCTATTGGATGAACCGCCTGCAGGGCATCGACCGTTCATATCCGCTCTTTGTCACGCTGAACCCGCAGTCGGAAGTTGCTGCCAGCGATATCTTCGACCGGCACGTCTTCCATCATCCGGTATTCGACGCCGGCGCAATCAGGGCTCAGTCAGTGATCGCGGGCATGCAGGGCCAGAACAACACCTGGTTCTGTGGCGCATGGATGCGCCATGGCTTCCACGAAGACGGGCTGCACAGCGCTCTGAAGGTTGTCTCGCGCCTCGACTGCAGCCCGTCCTGGGCAGTGCTCGACTGAGGGCTCAGCCGAGCCGGAGCAGATCTTCCCGGATGCCCGGCTCCGAGCTGCGTGGCGACAGCCAGATCCCGAAGAAAGGTGCCGCAAAACCATCGGCCTCCATCTGTCCCGTGCCCTTGCCGTTCAGGAAGAACTGCACGGGCCTGCCCGGAATATGAATTGCCGAGAGCCGATCACCAGACTTGACGGCGGGAAGCAGCGGCTTGAGCGACCGGGCAAACTCTTCGAGCTGGCGAGCAGACAGGTTCGGCGCCACCTTCTTCATTTCCGAAAGGGTCCGCTCGACGATTTCCTCGGACGAAAACGACATGTTGTACTGGAGCGTCAGAGCAAAGCTCGTGTCCATCGACCAGGTCGAGGCATCCGTCCAGAGATAGACATCATAGGCCTTCAGGAACAGCCAGGTCAGCGATGACCGCCCATAGGGCTCGCGCGCCTGGATAACGCCTTGCAGTTCGGCAGGCTTTGCATTGGCAGCCCCGCTCATGACCATGAGCGACGCAAGAAGGGGGACAAGTATCAACAGCTTACGCATGAGCGAGCTCCACTTGGATCACATTGGTTCGGTTGACTGAAAAAGCGGCTGCGCAGATCCCGAAATAGAACTGCCAGTTCCGCAGGAAGGCATCCCCATGACCCAGCGCACGAATGTCGGCCTCGGCAGCGCTGAACCTTTGCGACCATTCGCGCAGGGTCTTGGCATAGTCCTGCCCGAACCCGTGGACACCAACGGTCTTCAGGCCAGCCCGGTCTGCGTGCTGGGTGACCTGCTCGAGCGAGGGCAGCATCCCGCCGGGGAACACATATTGCCGGATGAAATCGCTGCGCGTCCTGTAGCCGGTAAAAAGGTCGTCACGGATCGTGATGATCTGAAGCACGGCTCTCCCGCCACGCTTGAGGCGCTCCGAGAGAACCTGGAAATAGCGCGGCCAGTATTTCTCGCCGACCGCCTCGAACATCTCGATGGAAACGATGGCATCGAACGTGCCTTGCGTGCGCCGATAGTCTTCAAGCCGCACATCCGCCTTCCCGCCAAGCCTCTGTGTCGCGAATGCGTGTTGTGCCGGCGACACCGTGATCCCGGTGACATCGTGGTTTCCACGCAGCGCCATTTCGGCAAATCCGCCCCAGCCACAACCCACTTCGAGGATGTGGGACCTCTCGGAACCGATCCGCTCGAGGATGCGGCCATATTTGTTGCGCTGTGCATCTGCCAGCGGATCTTCGGCCTTTCGATAGAGCGCCGACGAATACGTCATCGTCTCGTCGAGCCAGAGCGAATAGAACTCGTTTCCCACGTCATAGTGGGCCTTGATGTTTCGGCTGCTCCCCGCCTCGTTGTTGCGCCTGAGCACCGTGTTGAGCAGCACGAAGCCTATCCGGTTCCAGACATTCCCGTGCGCGTAACCGTCAAGCCGGTCAAGGTTGATCAGGAACAGCGAAATCAGGCTTTCGACATCGTCGGTCTCCCACGCCCCGGCGATGTAGTCCTCGCCAAGCCCGATATCCCCGCGCGCAATCACGCGCTCGATGACGCCCCAGTCGTGGATCTTGAAGGTGGCGGCCGGACCCTCGAGGCGCCCCTTGACCACGTGCTGCTCGCCGGTCGGGTCGACGAACGTAAGCGTTCCCGCCTCCAGGCCCTGGATGGCCTCGAGCCAGCGCTTCTTGATGATCGAACGGGGAACAAGACCCATGACACGCTCCTGACGGCTTTACGGCCGGTCAGGCATGTTGGATTAACCCGCGGCCAAACGACGGCAGAACGCCGCCTGTGAGACGCCAAACAACTACAATGGCCTCGAGGGCCAGGAAATATGGAAATTTGGAGCGGGCGAGGCGATTCGAACGCCCGACCCTAACCTTGGCAAGGTTATGCTCTACCCCTGAGCTACGCCCGCGCTCCCGGATGGCGACGACTTGTCCGCACCCGCGTTAAGGCCGAGGGTTATGACTGAAACCCCTGACCGATGCAACACGATTCTGATCCGCAAAAGCAGGGAAATGGGCCTTCCCCGGGCAAGGCCAGCCCCCCTTGGCCGCACGCCTGTTCTGCAAGAGCGGCAAGGAGCGATTGGTAAATTCCCGTCAGGCATCTGGCCCGCTGCCCTTGCAGGCCGCCTCGCGTTGGTGCAACCACGACCGCTCCTGAAGCCTACCCCTCCGCGATGACACATGCGCTCATGAACGCTTGGGATGGCATGCATGGACCAAGGCTGCGCTGGGTTCGGATGATCGGTATGGGAAGCAGGGCGACACAAGACGAACTGTTCGCGGAACTCGATCGTCTGCAGATCAGGCATGCGACCATAACACACCCCGCGGTCTTCACCGTTGAGGAGGCGAAGCTCTACCGCGGGCCCGTGAACGGCGGCCACAGCAAGAACCTGTTCCTGAAGGACAAGAAAGAAAGGCTCTATCTCGCCGTGACCCTCGAGGATGTACCCGTTGATCTGAAGGCTCTGGGAACACTTCTCGCCGCAAGCGGCAGGCTCTCCTTTGCAAGCCCGCAGGCCCTGCGCGAGCACCTCGGCGTGGAGCCCGGCTCCGTGACCCCTTTTTCCCTCATCAATGACCGCGACCGCAGGGTCCTGCCCGTATTCGACACCAGGATGCTCGGCGTTTCGCCCCTGAACTTCCACCCCCTCGCCAACACCGCAACAACAGCCATTTCAAGCGCGGATCTGCTGAAATTTGTCCGAGCCCTGGGCTTCGAGCCCACCTGCCTGAGCTTTCCGCGGCGGGACCCGGAGGCTATAAGCCTTGGTCAATAAACCACGGGGGTAGTTGGCATTTTCCACTTCCCACCCCATCTTGGTGTCCAGAAAGCGAGAGAACGCAAGCAATGCAGCCCATTTTCGGCAACACCGGCGCCCCCGGCTCCACCCCGCCCGACGGCCTCATCAAGGACACGTCCGAACGCACATTCGTTGCCGACGTGATCGAGCCTTCGCGGGACGTCCCCGTCCTCGTGGACTTCTGGGCCCCCTGGTGTGGCCCCTGCCGCCAGCTGACCCCCATCCTCGAGAAAGTGGTCCGCGAAGCCAAGGGCGCCGTGAAGCTCGTCAAGATCAACATCGACGAGAACAAGCGGATTGCCGGGCAGCTGCGCATCCAGTCCATCCCCGCCGTCTATGCCTTCCGCAATGGCCAGCCGGTCGACGGCT
>JBILGJ010000050.1:0-11678 GCA_044351125.1 Micropepsaceae bacterium | reverse complement strand
GGCTGCGTGCCGATGCTGCTACAGATCCCGATCTTCTTCTCGCTCTACAAGGTTCTGTTCGTCACGATCGAGATGCGCCATGCGCCCTTCTTCGGCTGGATCCAGGATCTCGCGGCGGCCGATCCCACCTCGATCTTCAACCTGTTCGGGCTGCTGCCCTACACCGTGCCGGAATGGCTGCTTCTTGGTGTGTGGCCGCTGCTGATGGGCTTCACAATGTGGTTCCAGATGAAGATGAGCCCGCCGTCGCCCGATCCCGCGCAGCGCCAGGTCATGATGTTCATGCCACCGGTCTTCACGTACCTCATGGCGACGTTCCCGGCCGGCCTTGTCATCTACTGGACGGTGAACAACGTCCTGTCGATCGGGCAGCAGTATATCATCATGCGCCGTCTCGACGTTCCTCTCGACATCTCGTTCAAGCTGCCCGGCTGGCTTGGCCGGGCGCTGGGTCGTCCACCGTCGTCCGGCACGACGTGACGACACCTGGCCAACCCGGAGGTGATGCGGGGCGCGCGCTTCTCAAGCGCGGTCACCACCTGTTCACGCAACCCTGCACGTTCCTGCGGGCGGTGTCGGCGGTCGAGCAGTTGACAAGCGAGCGGATCCCGGAGATCGCGTTCGCAGGCCGTTCGAATGTCGGCAAGTCCAGCCTGGTCAATGCTCTGGTGAACCGAAAGGCGCTCGCACGCGTGTCAAACACGCCGGGCCGGACGCGCGAAATCATCCTGTTCGACCTTGGCGGTGAGCTGAGGATTGCCGACCTTCCGGGCTATGGCTTTGCCCGTGTGTCGAAGGCCATGGCGGCCAGCTGGCACCGGCTGATCGACGCCTATCTGCGCCGGCGTCCGCAGCTCAAGCGCGTCTGCCTTCTTGTCGATGCCCGGCATGAACCGCATGCCTCCGACCTTGAAATGATGAAGATGCTCGACAGCGCGGCCGTGTCCTATGTGCTCGTGCTGACGAAGATGGACAAGCTGAACGCGGCCGGGCGGCAGCGGGCCATTAACGATGCCGAGAAGCTCCGGCACGTGTTCACCGCGATTCATCCTGAATTCTTTGCCACCTCTGCCGAGACCGGCGAGGGACTTGCCGAGCTGCGTGCGCATCTGGCGCGCTTGGCGAAGTCGGCGGACGAGGGTAATAAGCCGGGGTAAGGAGCGGGCCTCAGAGGCCCCTTGGCATGCGCGGAAAGCACTGATGAGCTCTGCAGACGAAAAAGATGTCGTCCATGGACGGGATGAGCGGGTCCAGAACCTTCGCCAGCAGGCGAAGTGGCGTGCGACCGCGCGCGTGCTCACCGAAGCGCTGCCTTTCATCCTGGAGAACGACCAAAAGACGATCGTCGTGAAGTATGGTGGCAATGCCATGGGCGAGGAGGGGGTTGCTGCCCACTTCGCGCAGGACATCGTGCTCATGCGCCAGACCGGCATCAACCCGGTTGTCGTGCATGGTGGCGGTCCGCAGATCGGTGCGATGCTGAAACGACTCGAGATCAAGTCATCGTTTGTCGACGGGCTCAGGGTCACGGACCAGGCTGCGATCGATGTCGTGGAGATGGTGCTGACGGGCACAGTCAACAAGCAGATCGTGTCTGCGATCAACATGGCTGGTGGCAAGGCTGTTGGCGTTTCGGGCAAGGACGGTCAGCTGATCGTCGCGCGCAAGCTGCTCAAGACCCGGACTGATCCCAAGACCGGCAAGACCGAAGCGGTTGACCTGGGCTTCGTGGGTGAGCCCGACAAGGTGAATGTCGAGGTCCTCAAGACAATCGTCCAGGCCGACATGGTCGCCGTCATCGCCCCGATCGGGGTGGGGCCGCAGGGCGAGACCTACAACATCAATGCCGACACGGTGGCCGGGGCCGTGGCGGGGGCGCTGAACGCGGACAGGCTGCTTCTGCTGACGGATGTTCCTGGTGTCATGGACCGCAACGGCAACTTGATCGAGCGGCTGACTGCAACCGAGGCGCGCGCCCTGATCGCGGATGGCACCATTTCGGGCGGCATGATTCCCAAGGTCGAAACGTGCATCGACGCCATCGATCGTGGCGTGCAGGGCGCCGTGATCCTTGACGGCCGCATCCAGCATGCCCTGCTCATTGAATTGTTTACAGAGCATGGCGCTGGTACCATGATCCTGCCCGGATAGAAGCACCCACCGGCTGGTAACCGTCCTTGAATCGATTTATCTGCCTTCTCACTTCGGGATTGATGCTGTTCGCGGGCGTGGCGCGTGCGGATGGTCCATTTCATCGGGTGGATTTCGCAGAGGCGCGGCCGGCCATCATCAAGATGGACCCCGGCAACTCGACCGTGACGCAAGGCGCCAAGGCGCAGCGCTCGTCCAAGCCCAAGGTCATTCCGGTCACAGGTTCTGTCGCGGGTGCGTCGGCTTCGAGTGGTCCGGCGGCGCCAGCCAACGATTATGACTTCTGCAACCGGACATCCTACCAGCTGATGGTCGCCGTCGGGCTCAAGAACGCCCCTGTTGTCGTCACTCGCGGCTGGTGGCCCCTGAACCCAGGCGAGTGCAAGGTCTTCATCAAGGGGCCGCTGACCAGCAACATCTATTTCTCGCATGCGCGAACCTCGTTCATTCATTTGGGGCCCATCCGGGTCTGGGGTGGCAAGCATCGTCTCTGCGCCGGCAAGGGAACGTTCCAGGCCACTTCGAGCGAGGGACAACCCTGTGGTCCGGGCCACAGCCATCTGGACTTTGCGCGGGTTGATACGGGTGGCAAGTCCGGCTGGCGCACGACGCTGACCGAAAGCGACCAGATCAAGACGCTCGAGCAGGCGCGTACGGCCGGGCTGCAACGGCTCCTGTCCGATGTCGGCCTGTTCGAGGGCGCCGTCGACGGCGTGGGTGGACCCAAGCTGACAGAAGCGATCGGAAGGGCGCGTGGTGCGCTTGGCCTGTCGTCGTCGGATCCGGCCCAGCTGCACGCGCGGCTGGTCGCCGAGGCAAGCCAGATCCAGCAAATCTCAGGGCTTACGCTGTGCAACCGGTCGGAACGGATCCTGTATACGGCCTACGGGCGCGAGATCAACGGCAAGAAATCCAGCAGTGGATGGTATGTCCTGCAACCGGGCGTGTGCGAGAAGGTCGTGAAGGATCCGCTCAGCGAGCCATTCGTCTATGCCTATGCGACCCCAGACCAGGAAGAGTCCGACGCGCCTGTCGGCGACAACTGGCGGGGCACACACCTGTTCTGTGTTCGGGATGGCGAGTTTGATATCGATGATGGCACCAATTGCGACGGCAAGGGCCTGGTTGCGACCGGATTTGGCCAGTTGTCGACTGAAGGGCGGCCCGGCGTGGTCTATGAGTTCCGGGGCGCTGGCGCGCCAGAGCCCGGGAACTGAGCGCATGGTGGGCACGCGATGAACACACGGCCTTCCGGGCAACCCGATCTTGCGCATGTGAGCGAGTGGGTCTTTGACCTCGACAACACGCTTTATCCCTCATCCTGCCAGCTCTTCACGCAGATGGATGCGCGCATGCGCAGCTTCATCTCCGGCTTGCTGAGCGTCGATGCCGACGAGGCCTATCGGCTGCAGAAGATGTATTTCCGCGAGCACGGCACCACGCTGTCCGGTCTCATGAAGCTGCACAATGTGCCGCCGGCGGATTTTCTCGAACATGTGCACGACCTCGACGTGACCGTCATTCCAGAGAACCCGGATCTTGGGGTCGCGCTGGCGCGGTTGCCCGGGCGCAAGCTCGTGTTCACAAACGGAACCGTGGCGCATGCCGAGCGCGTGCTGGCCCGGCTGGGCATTGCGCACGCGTTCGATGACATCTTCGACATCGTTCATGCCGACTATCATCCCAAGCCGCGGCCGGAATCGTTTTCACGCTTTGTTGCGCGGCACGCAATCAATCCGGCCGAGGCGATCATGTTCGAGGATCTGGCCCGCAACCTTGCGCCTGCACATGCCATGGGCATGACGACGGTGCTTGTGCGGCCTCAGGAAGGGCATGCCGATCCGGCGATCCGGCACTGGGGTGAACCGGGCGCCGAGGCCGACCACATCCATTACCAAACCGAGGACCTGGCAGGCTTCCTGTCGAATGTCCGTGTACGGAGTTTTTCATGAGCTGGACCGGTCTTGAAGCCATCATCAATACGGCGTGGGATGAGCGGGACTCCATCTCGCCTGCCACGCAGGGTGACGTGCGCCATGCAATCGTGGAAACGCTCAAGGGGCTTGATTGTGGCGAATTCCGCGTGGCCGAGAAATCCGGAGGCGCGTGGCATACGCACCAATGGATCAAGAAGGCTGTGTTGCTGTCGTTCCGGCTCAATCCGATGGAGCGCATTGCAGGCAGTTCCGGCAACGGACACTGGTGGGACAAGGTGCCCTCGAAGTTTGCGACTTGGTCCGATGCAGACTTCACCCGGGCTGGTTTCCGGGCGGTGCCGGGGGCCATCGTCAGGCATTCGGCGTTCGTGGGCAAGGGTGCCGTGCTGATGCCGAGTTTCGTGAATGTCGGTGCTCATGTGGGCGATGGCACCATGGTCGATACGTGGGCGACGGTTGGGTCGTGCGCGCAGGTGGGCCGCAACTGTCACATCTCGGGCGGGACCGGCATTGGTGGCGTTCTGGAACCCCTTCAGGCAAATCCGGTCATCATCGAGGACAACTGCTTCATCGGCGCGCGTTCCGAAGTGGCCGAAGGTGTCATCGTCGGCGAGGGGGCGGTGATCGGCATGGGGGTGTTCCTTGGGCAGTCGACAAAGATTGTCGATCGCGAGAGCGGCGAGATCCATTATGGCCGCGTGCCGCCGTATTCGGTGGTCGTGGCAGGAAGCCTTGGCGGCGGATCCGGCAAGCCTGCGCTCTATTGCGCCGTGATCGTGAAGACGGTCGATGAGCGCACGCGTTCGAAGACGTCCATCAACGAGCTGCTGCGCGACTGATGGCTGACATCTGGGGCCTCGGCGAGAAGGCGGGCGCGCTGCTTGTCGCGCGCGGCGAGCGCGTTGCCGTTTCGGAGTCCTCGTCGGGTGGGCTGATCAGCGCTGCGTTGCTTGCCGTGCCGGGCGCCTCGTCGTTCTATCTTGGCGGCGGGGTGATCTATACACCGCGCGCGTTCCTGGGCCTTCTTGGTGCAGACAAAGACGACATTCGCGCGCGCGGGATCCGCTCGAGCAGCGAGCCCTACGCGCGCTTCGTTGCCGAGACAATACGGGGGCGGGTGCGCAGCGACTGGGGTCTGTCGGAGACGGGTGCGGCCGGGCCTGCTGGCAATCCCTATGGGGATCCTGCGGGGCATAGCTGTGTGGCGGTCGTGGGAGCCGTTGCTGCCAGCCGGACCCTTCGGACCGGCAGCAATGATCGGCGGGCGAACATGCATGCGTTCGCTGCCGAGGCTCTTTCGCTTTTCATCGAGGTGCTCGAGGGGCGTTAGTTTCGGTGACAGTGCTTGAGTGCGTTCAAATCACTTTCGGCAGGGCTGTTATCTGTCGGTGATCTTGAGTTGAGCACACTGTCACCTGAATAAACTCAGGTCGGCGGGGCGAGCTGGAAGTCTTCCATGAAGGCCTGGATGATCGGGGCGTAGACGCCGCCTGCTTCCGCGTCGCGGGTGGGGCCGACCGTGATGCCGCCGTCGACCACGAGGGCGTGGCCATTGACGAATTTCGAGCCGTCGGATGCGAGAAAGAGGGCGGCTTCGGCGATATCGGCAGGCATGCCCGTGCGGGGGATGGGCTGCGAATTGTTGAAAGCCCGCAGGGCTGACTTCACGGTCTGGTCGGCGACCTGTGTTGCTACGCCGAGACCCTTGGCAAAGATCGGAGTGGCGATCAGTCCTGGACAGATACAGTTCACGCGAATGTAAGAGGGGCCGAGCTGGGCTGCCGAAAGCCTTGTCAGGTGAACGATGGCAGCCTTGGCAATCGAATAGAGGATCGGGCCGAAGCCGTTCTGGAGGCCTGCGATCGAGGCCGTCGAGATGATGGAGCCTCCGCCAGAAGTGCGCATGTGGGGGACTGCGTATTTCATGCCAAGCAGGGCTGCGAGAACGTGCATATGCATGACCTCGTCAAAGGCCTGCCTGGTGACGGCGTCGGCGGCCTCGTTGGGGCCCGGGGCCCCGGCATTGTTGAAGAGAACATCGATGCGACCGAAGCCATGGACGGCCTCGTCAACGGCGGTGCGGATGTCGTCCTCGTTCATCACGTCGCACCGGACGTAGCGCAGGGAGGGGCCAAGCTCCTCGACCATGCGGGCGCCCTTGTCGTCCTGGATATCGGCTGCCACGACGCGAGCGCCTTCCCTTACGAAGAGTTCCGCGGTTGCCCGCCCAATCCCTGACGCTGCTCCGGTTATCAATGCCACTTTACCATCGAGACGTCCGGCCATGGGCTTGCTCCCTCTTTGCCTTGTCATGCCCGTTCGATTGACCGGGCCCCGCGTGAGGTTCTAAATCCCTGCCATGGAAACACAAGAGCGCGACCGGCTGGCCGATCCCCTTCCCCTGGCCCTTGATCTGATCAGGTGCCGGAGCGTAACGCCCCATGATGCCGGCGCCATGGCGGTGCTCGAGAGGGCGCTTCGGATGCTCGGCTTTGAATGTACGCGGCTTGCATTCGATGGTGGCGGGCCCCGGGTCGAAAACCTCTATGCGCGTCGCGGCGAGGGTGGACCCAATTTCTGCTTTGCGGGTCACACCGATGTCGTGCCGCCGGGTGACGAGATGCTCTGGCAGCATCCTCCCTTCGAGGCGCGCATCGCCGATGGCATGCTTTTCGGGCGGGGCGCTGCCGACATGAAGAGTGCCATTGCAGCCTTTGTTGCGGCTGTTGCGCGGCTCGACGTTTCAGGGGCTCCACAGGGGTCGATCAGCCTCCTGATCACGGGCGACGAAGAGGGGCCTGCCGTGGATGGTACGGTGCGCGTGCTGGAGTGGCTCGAGGCGCGAGGCGAGCGGATCGACCACTGCATCGTTGGCGAACCGACGTCGGTGTTCTCTGCCGGCGATACGGTGAAGAACGGGCGGCGCGGCAGCCTGACGGGCTACCTGACCGTCACGGGCGTGCAGGGCCATGTGGGTTATCCGGAGCGTGCGCGGAACCCGATCCCGGGCATGGCGGCTGTCCTGACACGCCTGACCTCGCGGCGGCTTGACGAGGGCACGGAGGCGTTCCAGCCCTCGAACCTTGAAGTCACCACGGTCGACACCGGCAATCCGGCCACGAATGTCATCCCGGCCGAGGTGCGCGCGACCTTCAACATCCGCTTCAATACCATGCAGACGTCAGAGGGGCTCGAGGCGTGGATCCGGGATGAGACGGCTCGTGCGCTGGAGCCCTTCGGGCTGTCGGGCGCGCTGCGCTTCGTCCGCGGGGCTCAGCCTTTCCTCACGCCGCAGAGCGGCTTCACGGCGCTGCTGGGCGAGGCCATCGAAAGCGTGACCGGAGCCAAGCCTGATTTTTCGACGACGGGTGGAACGTCGGATGCCCGCTTCATCCATCGTCATTGTCCGGTGGCCGAGATCGGCCTTGCCGGGACCACCATGCACAAGACGGACGAGTGCGTGCGGCTGCCGGACGTGGAGCAGATCACGCAGATCTATCATGCCATTCTGCGCCAGTACTTCGCGTCGCAGGGCCGGTTGTCATGAACATCGCGAACGCGTTTGCCTCGATCGGAGCTGCCTGGCGCCTGTTCCTGCGCGATCCGAAGGCCCTGGAGGGCATGGACGTCTCGACGGAGGGGTTCTTCCGGTCGTTCGGTGCGCTGCTGCTTATCTTTCCCCTCAACATCCTGTCGGACCTTTTCGCCATGCGGCTTGCGCAGGCGCGTCCTGATGTGGAGACAACGCTGCCCGTCGACGGGGGATACGGCATTGGCGAGATCTTCTTCTCCACCTTTGTGCTTGGGATCGAGTGGCTGCTCTTTCCCCTCTTTGCCTATCTCCTGCTGAGACTGCTGGGGCTGACTGAGCGCTTCGTTCATTACGTGGTTGCGCACAATTGGGGGCGCGTGATCATGGAGCTGTTCAATCTGCCTGCGATCGTTCTGTTTGCTTCGGGTGTCGTGTCCGCGTCGGTGGCCCTTGACCTGTTGCTCGTGTCGCTCGGCTTTTCGCTCTACTATCGTGCGCAGATCGCCCGAACGGCGCTGGATACCGGCTGGGGGCTTGCCGTTGGGATTGCATTGCTCGAGGTGCTGCTGACCATCGTGTTTGCCGTCGGCGTTTCGCAAACATCATCCTTGTGGTTGCGCGGATGAACCAGACATCAGGACCGATAGCGATCTTTGATTCCGGGGTGGGCGGGCTTACGGTTGCTGCTTCGATCGGACGTGCGCTGCCTGATGAGAGCTTTGTCTATCTTGGTGATACGGCCCGTCTGCCCTATGGGACGAAGAGCGCCGAGACCGTCACGAAATACGCGGTGCAGGCAACACGCACGCTCATGCGGTTCCAGCCCAAGATGATCGTGGTGGCGTGCAACACGGCCTCGGCGGTTGCCCTGCCGGTGCTGGCGGCCGCCTATGCGCCCCTTCCGGTGGTCGGCGTTGTCGAGCCTGGTGCGCGGGCCGCGGTTGCCGCGAGCCGGCGGGGCCGGATTGCGGTCATCGCCACGGAGGGAACGGTGCGGGGCGGGGCCTATGTGCGGGCGATCCATGCCTTGAATGCGCAGGCGCAGGTGGTCCAGCGCGCATGCCCGCTGTTCGTCGCGCTGGCCGAGGAGGGGTGGACGCATGGCGCCGTGCCGGAGCTTGCCGCCCGCAAGTACCTGAGCGACGTCTTCGAGTGTGCCGACCCGCCCGACACGCTTGTGCTTGGCTGCACGCACTTTCCTGTGCTTGTCGATGCCATCAGGATGGCTGTCGGGCCTTCGGTTGCGCTGGTCGACAGTGCCGAGACGGTCGCGCGCGAGATTGCCTCGATCGTGCGGGCCACGGGCAGCGGCAGAATGGGTGTGTCGCACCGTTTCCTCAGCACGGATGCCCCGGAGCGGTTTGCGCGCGTTGGCTCGCAGTTCTTTGGTGCCACGATTGATCCGGCTCAGGTCGAGCTGGTCGACCTAGCGGCGTAGTCAACCTTCATGAGGTAGAGGCCGTCGGATGGTGCAACGGGGCCGCAAGCCTTTCGGTCGCGGGCCTCGAGTGCGTGGCGCATGTCGAGCGGCTGCCACTTGCCCGTGCCGACGAGTTTGAGCGAACCCACCATTGACCGGACCTGATGGTGCAGGAAGGAGCGGGCGGAGGCGCTGACCTCGATCGTGTCACCGAGGCGGGAGACGCGCAGCACGTCCAGCGTCTTCATCGGCGATTTCGCCTGGCACTCGGCCGCACGGAAGGTCGTGAAGTCGTGATGACCGATGAGGTGGCGGGCAGCCGCATGCATTGCGTCGGCGTCGAGGTCTGCGGTTACCAGCCACGCCAGACCGGCGTCGAAGGTGAGGGGGCTGCGGCGGTTCACGATCCTGTAGAGATAGTGCCGGGCGACCGCGTCGAAGCGGGCATGAAAGTCCTGGTGCACGGGCTCTGCAGAGAGGATTGCGACCGGATGCGGTCGCAGGTGGGCGTTGAGAGCCTCCCGCAGGCGGAAGGCGTCGAATGACCTCGCGATGTCGGCGTGGGCCACCTGGCCGCAGCCGTGAACGCCGGCGTCCGTCCTTCCTGCTGCGCCGATAGTGACGTGTTCGCCGGTCAGCTTGAGGATCGCCTGTTCGATCGATGCCTGCACTGACGGGCCATTGTCCTGGCGCTGCCAGCCAACGAAGGGCCTGCCGTCGTACTCGATGGTCAGCTTCCAGCGTTGCATCGCTAGGCGAGCCTTGCGCCGGGCGCGAGGGGATAGCCGCGCGAAAATTCCTCGGCTGATTGCACGCCACGGCCTGCGCGCTGGAGTTCCCTTATCTCAATCGCGCCCTCGCCACAGGCGATGCGCAGCGTGCCTTCAAGCACGGTTCCAGGCTCGCCGTTGCCTTCGGTTGCGGTTGCCCTGAGGAGACGGATGCGGGTCTCGCCGTGCATGGTCCAGGCGCCGGGCGCAGGGTTCAGGCCGTGAATGAAGCGGACGAGTTCGCGTGCGGGTCTTGTCCAGTCGACACGCGTTTCTGCCGGCAGGATCTTCTTTGCATAGGTCACGCCATCGGCTGGTTGCGGTGTCAGCGTGGCCGTGCCTGCGGCGAGCGCCGTCATGGCGTCGACCACCAGCTGTGCGCCATGCGTCGAGAGGCGGCCCTGCAGGTCGCCCGTTGTCGTCGCGTCGTCGATGGTTGTGCGCCAGGTCGAGAGGACGGGGCCTGTGTCGAGGCCTTCGTCCATCTTCATCACCATGACGCCCGTCTGGGTGTCGCCGGCCATGATGGCGCGATGGATCGGGGCGGCGCCCCGCCAGCGCGGCAGAAGGGATGCGTGCAGGTTGAAGCAGCCGAGGCGCGGGCCCTCGAGGATCGCCCTTGGCAGGAGAAGGCCGTAGGCGACGACCACGGCTGCATCGAGGGCGAGGGCTGCGAATGCTTGCTGGTCCGCCAGCGCTTTCAGGGTAAGGGGAGTGCGCACCTCGATGCCATGACGCATGGCTGCCTCGTGCACGGGTGTGTTCTGAAGCTTCTGGCCGCGGCCTGCGGGACGTGGTGGCTGCGCGTATACGCAGGCGATCTCGTGGCCCGCTGCAATGAGAGCCTCGAGGACGGGAACGGCAAAGACGGGCGTTCCGAGAAAGGCGAGGCGCACGAGGCCTGGTCCCGCCGCTATTCGGCGGGTTCGCGGACGTTGCCGCGACGGGATTTCGCCAGCTTCTTCAGCATCATGTTGCGCTTGAGGCTGGAGAGGTGGTCGATGAAGAGGATCCCCTCGAGGTGGTCCATCTCGTGCTGGATGCAGACGGCGAGCAGCCCGTCGCAGTCGATCTCCTGCGGCTTGCCATGATAGTCGATGAATTTCACCCTGACGCGCGCCGGGCGTTCGACGTCCTCGTAGAGATCGGGAACCGAGAGGCAGCCTTCCTGGCAATCGACCATCTCGTCGGAGGACCAGGTGATCTGGGGGTTCACGAAGTACATGGGCTTGCGGGCCGCGAGGATCTGTTCCTTCGTGGGCTCCTCGATGTCTTCGCCGTTCTCGTCGGTTGGGCGAGCCACATCGATCACGATGATGCGCTTGGGGACGCCAATCTGGATCGCGGCGAGGCCGATGCCGGGCGCGTCGTACATGGTCTCGAGCATGTCATCCATGAGCGTGCGCAGGTCGTCGGTGACGTCCTTCACGGGTTCGGAGACCTGCTTGAGGCGCGGGTCGGGCGCGATGAGGATTGGTCTGAGGGTCATGGAAATTCAGGTAAGGTACGGGGCCTGCAACGTCAAGGCGACGAAGGCGCTTCCCATGGCTGTTAACCGCGGGTGGGCGCTCAATAGCGCAGGAATTGCCGGCGTTCGCTGGACCAGGCCGTCTCGTCGGGGATGGTCATGGCGTCGAGGTCGGCTGGCGTGGCTGCCGGGTCGTCGACCCACTGGCGCAGAAGGGGGCTTGCGTTGATGACGTCGATGGCGAGCTTTCCGGTTTCGTACTCGTAGGGGAAGTCGCGCCAGAGCGGGTAGGCAGGGTGAAGGTTGCGGATCGCCTTGAAGGCCAGGGCCTGCAGGCGCCAGGGCCTGAACGCGTAGTGGTCGTAGGCGTGGTTCTCTGCATGGATTTGCACGCCATTGC
>JBILGJ010000320.1:0-3623 GCA_044351125.1 Micropepsaceae bacterium | reverse complement strand
GCGTTGACGATCCCGTGACCATATCAGCCCTTGAACAGGCGTCAAGGTGAGCCGCCTTCCAGGCAGCGCGTGAAGAAAGGCCCTACTGGGATGATCGTGGTTATCGGCGGCGGACCTGCCGGGCTTTTTGCGGCCGAGATGCTGAGTGCGCGTGGGCTGAAGGTAGTGGTGCACGAGCGGATGCCGAGCGTGGGGCGCAAGTTCCTCATGGCGGGGCGCGGCGGCCTGAACCTCACCCATTCCGAGGCGCTTGAGGGCTTTGTCGGGCGCTATGGCGAGAAGTCGGCGTGGATGCGCGGCATTCTCGAGCGCTTCCCGCCGTCGGCGCTGGTCGCGTGGGCCGAGGGGCTGGGGCAGGAGACATTCACCGGAACGAGCGGGCGGATCTTTCCGAAGGCGATGAAGGCCTCGCCGCTGCTGCGCGCGTGGCTGAGGCGGCTTGACGGGCAGGGCGTTTCGGTACGAACGGGCTCGGCGTGGGAAGGCTTCGACGCCGAAGGAGGGCTCGTCTTCCAGGGACAGGATGGGGCGCGCACGGTCGAGCGGCCGCGCGCCTGTGTACTTGCGCTGGGCGGGGCGAGCTGGCCGCGGCTGGGCTCGAATGCGGCCTGGGTGCCGTTCCTGACGGCGCGCGGCGTACGGGTGCATGCGTTCCGACCTGCGAATGTCGGGTTCGACGTGGCGTGGAGTGACCTGTTTCGGGGACGCTTTGCGGGGACACCCTTGCAGGGCGCAGCCTATCATTTCCGCGGACAGGGTGTGCGCGGCGAGAGCGTGGTCACGGCCTATGGCATCGAGGGTGGGGCGATCTATGCGCTGTCGGCCGGCTTGCGGGCAGCCATCGAAGCTGACGGTATGGCCGAGCTTGCGATCGACCTCAGGCCGGAGATGAGCCTGGCCGAGGTGCGGCGACGCCTGGACCGGCCGCGTGGCGGCGACAGCATGTCCAATTTCCTGCGCAAGGCGCTGCGGCTGGCGCCGGTGGGCGTGAGCCTGCTGCGCGAGGGGTTCGGCGCGCATCTGGCGCAGGATCCGCAGGTGCTGGCGACGCAGGTCAAGCGCGTGGTCATACGCTTGACAGGGGTTCAGGGACTGGCGCGCGCCATTTCATCGGCCGGCGGCGTGGATGTCGACGAACTGGATGACGGTCTCATGCTGCGCAAGCTACCGGGCGTGTTCGTGGCCGGCGAGATGATCGACTGGGAGGCGCCGACGGGGGGCTATCTGCTGCAGGCGTGCTTTGCCACCGGTTTTGCGGCGGCAGAGGGGGTCCTGGCAGGCGGTGTTTTCAAATCCCGGTGACACGGGGTATAGAGGGGCTGTCAGCCACAAGAGCACTTCCCATGTCCGATATCGTAATTCCCGATCGCCTCTGTGCCACGCCTGACAGCCCCTATTTCAACGAGGAGTTGCTCGCGCGCGGGGTGGGGATCATGTTCAACGGCGTCGAGAAGACGAATGTCGAGGAGTATTGCGTGAGCGAGGGATGGGTTCGCCTGTCGGTGGGCAACGCGCGTGACCGCAAGGGGCAGCCGATGACCATCAAGCTCAAGGGCAAGGTCGAGCCGTTCCTCAAGCCCGTGGCACCCTAGCGGCGGACGTCGAGGCCGCTGCCGATCGAGGCTTCGATCGCGGTGGCGCCGAGGGTCAGGAAGTCGCCGGGGATCGAGTGCTTCATTACGGCCGCCGCGTGGGCAAAGCGCAGGGTGTCCTCGTTTGGGCTTGCGCGCAGCAGGCCATGGATGATCCCGGCGGCGAAGGCGTCGCCCGTGCCGATCCGGTCGACGATGCCGTGCAGGGCAACGGGTTCAACCTCGGCGTGGCCGCTTCGCGCATGGAGATGGGCGCCGTAGGCCTGGTCGTCGACTGCGTTGAGCGCGCGCGTGGTGCAGGCCACGATCTCGAGCCTTGGGAACATCCGGAAGGCTTCCTGGACTGCGGCTGCCGTGCGTTGTTCGCGGGTCGCGCCCTCGAAGCTGCGGCCGAGGATGAGGGAAAGGTCACGTTCGTCACCCAGGAAGACGGTCGTGCTGGCGAGCATCGCCTTGAGAATGTCGGGGGCCTCGCTTTCCCAGCCCTGCCAGAGCCTTGATCGGTAGTTGCCGTCGAAGGAGACGCGTACACCGCATGCGGCGGCATTGCGCATCGCGGCGATGGCGGCATCGGCGCAGGCCCTGCCTAGGGCTGGCGTGACGCCCGAGACGTGGAACCAGCTGGCGCCGGACAGCTCGCGGTCGAAGTCGAAGGTGGCGGGGTTCAATGCGAAGCTCGAGCCGCGGCGATCATATGACACCTCGGTAGCGCGGCGCACGGCGCCGGGCACGAGATACAGGATCCCGAGGCGTCCTTCTGTCCGGACAATGCCGGACGTGTCGACCCCATGGCGGCGCAGCTCGGACACGCAGGCATCGCCCACGAAGTCCTGCGGCAGTGCTGTCAGCATGCGGCTTGCGTGACCGAATGAAGCAAGGGCTACGGCGACATTGGCCTCGGCCCCCACGATGGCGGCACGGAATTCCGGCGACTGCAGGAACAGTTCCTGCCGCGGCGGCGCCAGTCGCAGCAGCAATTCGCCAAAGCAGAGGATGGGCTTTTCGGTCGTCATCGGCGGTCTCTTCCCTGGCGGGGCGTCGGAATCCCCTTGGCCTGACGGGCAGTCTAGGGTGTTCCCGCGGTTGGCTGGAAGAGCGTATCGGGCGGGGATGCGCGCCTTGGCGGCCTTGAAGACGCGGGGCGGCTGGAGTAGGAGGCGCGTCCCAACAGCGAGGGACAGTCATGACCGCGACGGCCAGCAGCGTGCCGCACTCCGAAGGCGTGTTTTCAGGGCTCAAGGCCCAGCCAGCAGATGCGCTTCTGGCGGTGATGAATGAATGCCGCTCGGATCCGCGGCCGCACAAGATCGACCTGACTGTCGGCATGTATCGCGACGCCGCGGGCGCCACGCCCGTGATGCGCGCGGTGAAGGCGGCCGAGAAGTGGATGCTCGAGAACCAGGCGACCAAGGGCTACCTCAGCCCCGAAGGCGACATGGCTTTTGTCTCGTTGCTGAAACCGTTCGTGCTGCCGGCCGGGCTGTCGAATGATGCGCGGGTCACGGGTGTGCAGACGCCGGGTGGTACGGGGGCGATCCGCCTCGGGGGGGACCTTGTCGCCGCGTCGGGTCGCGAGCCGACCGTGTGGCTGGGGCTGCCCACCTGGGGCAACTACCGCCCGCTGCTGCAGGCCTCGCGCCTGAAGGTCGAAACCTATACGAGCTTCGACACGGCGACGCAGCAGCTGCATTACCACGAGGTGATGCGCGCGCTGAAGACCGCAAGGCCCGGCGATGTTGTCGTGCTGCAGGCCAGCTGCAACAACCCGACCGGCGTTACCTTCGATGCGGGCCAGTGGGCCGAGATCGCCGGCGTGCTCAAGGCGCGGCAGCTGCTGCCGCTGCTCGATGTGGCCTATCAGGGGCTGGGGCAGGGGATGCAGCAGGATGTGGCCAGCGTCCATACGGTGCTGTCGCAGGTCGACGAGGCGCTGATCGCCTATTCCTGCGACAAGAATTTCGGCGTCTATCGCGAGCGTGTTGGAGCGCTTTACGTGGTCGCCCGGTCGTCGTCGGCGGCGGCGACCGTGCA
>JBILGJ010000319.1:0-3636 GCA_044351125.1 Micropepsaceae bacterium | reverse complement strand
GACCGAGGTCCGCCTGGATCTTCTTGGCAATGGCCTCGGCCTGCTTCTGCAGCTCTACGCCCGCCGCCGACTTGCGGAGGATCGTGGCGCGGTCGAGGTAAAGGATCACGGCGGACGGGGCCGGCTTGAGAGCCCCAGCGGCAGGAGCCGCAGGCTTGGCAGGCGCCGGTTGTGCGTTTGCCGCAATTACACCAAATACGAGAGAGGTTGCCGCGAGAGCAGCCGTGGCCCAACGGGCCTTACGAATAGTCATGTTTGTATTCTCCTGGAGCGGACTAAAACTTCGTTCCTGCGCTGAAGCGGAAGGACTCCGTTTGGTCGTAGTCTTCTTTGTTCAAAACCTGGGAGAAATCAAGACGGACCGGACCAAAAGGTGAGTTCCAGTACACGCTCAAACCAGCTGATGCCCGCAGCGACATATCGTCCTTGATACACGAAAACGGAGAACAGACCGGCTTGTCAGCCACCAGGCCCACTGTACCAACGTCAGTGAACAGAGCGGTCTTGATGCCAAGTTCATCAGGCAGGAAGTTCGGGAAGCGCAATTCGACTGTACCGATTGCGTAGGCTTCGCCACCGACTGAAGGCGGCGTTCCAAACACAGCCGTCTCGCGCGGACCAATGCCCGAGGTCTCGAAGCCACGGAACGAGGCGCCACCCTTGAAGAAGCGGTCGTTTGCCGAAAGCTTGTCGGAACCATAGGCAATGAGGTAGCCCGCCGACATGGCCACATTCAGAATGAGGTCATCGTACCAGAGGCGCTTGAACCAGTCGCCGCTGATCTCGGTACGCAGGTATTCCTTGTCGCCACCGAGACCGGCAACGTCAAAGCTCCAGCTCAGATCGACGCCATTCTGTGGTTCGATCGGATCATCCTTGTCGTCATAGAGATAAGTGAAGCCCGCCTGCGAAAGCATGGTCACGCCCTGCTCGACGTCGCCGGAGGGACCGGTGATCACAATGTCATCCTGGCGCAGCGTGTAGCGCAGGCCAAGGCGACCAAACTCGGACAGCGGGAAGCCAAGGCGCAGGCCGATGCCGCGGATGCTGGCTTCGTAGTTTGATTCTTCGAAGGTCTGGTACTGGTTGTAGATGTCGAAGCCGGCCGACATGTTGCGGTCCATGAAGTACGGCTCGGTGAACCGCAGATCGACCTGCTGGCGAATGTTCGACACCGACACCTGCAGGCGCAGGAATTGCCCGCGTCCGAGCAGGTTCTTTTCGGTCAGGCTGGCTGCGCCGACGATGTTGTCGCCCGAGGACGAGAAGCCCGCGCTCACGGAGAATTCGCCCGTGGACTGCTCTTCGACCTCGACGTTCAGCACGGTGCGGTCGCCCGACGTGCCAGGTTCTTCGTTGATCTCGACCTTCTTGAAGTAGCCGAGGCCACGGATGCGAGAGCGCGAACGGTTGACCAGCACGCGGTTGAAAGCGTCGCCTTCAACCAGGCGGATCTCGCGACGGATAACCTTGTCGAGCGTGCGCGTGTTGCCGACGATGTTGATCCGCTCGATATAGACCCGCTGACCTTCCTCGACCTTGAACACGACGTCGACCGTGCGCTCGTCCCTGTTGCGGCGAACGCGCGGGCGGATATCCACGAAGGCATAGCCCTTCGTGCCGGCGGCCAGAGTCAAAGCGTCGACGCTCTTGTCGATGAGTTCAGCGTTGTAAAGTTCACCGCCGTCAAAGCGGACCAGTTCACGCAGCTCGGAAACCGGAATGTCCTTCAGCTTTGTGTCGATCTCGACCTTGCCGAAATTATAACGCTCACCCTCTTCGATGGTAAAGGTGATGTAGAAGCCGCTGCGATCAGGCGCCAATTCTGCGACACCCGAGATCACGCGGAAGTCCGCATAGCCCTGCGACAGGTAGAAACGGCGCAGCTGCTCGCGATCGAAGGTCAGGCGATCCGGATCGTAGTTGTCGTTGCTCTGCATGAAGTTCCACCAGACCGATTCGGTCGTGGCGATGCGCTCGCGCAGGGTGGCGTCGCTGTAAGCCTTGTTACCGATGAAGATGATGCGGCTGACGCCGGTGGTCGGACCCTCGTTTATTTCAAACACGAGATCAACGCGGTTCTGCCCAAGCTGAACGGTCTTGGGTTCGACCTGGGCCGCAAAGCGACCGGAACGGCGATAGATTTCAAGGATGCGCTGGACGTCGGCCTGAACCTTGGCGCGCGAGAACACCATGCGCGGCTTCAGCTGGACTTCCTCTTCGAGCGACTTGAGCGACACCTTCGAGTTGCCGTCAAACGCGATGCGGTTGATGATGGGGTTCTCCACCACCTTCACCCGCACGACGCCGTCAGCCTGCTGGATCTGGACGTCGGCGAAGAGGCCTGTGCCGAAGAGGGTCTTGAGCGACTGGTCGACCTGCGCCTGGGTGTAGGCGGAGCCCTCCTTGATCACCATGTAGGAGACGACGGTGCTCTCCTCGATTCGCTGGTTACCCTCGACGACAATCCGCTTCACAACGGGGTCCACGAGGCTCTGCGCCATGGCCGAGGCCTGGAAGATGACCGCCGTACCCAGCGCCAAAAGCAATCCCAGCAATCTATTCATTCGTTCACGCCCCGCGGCAGAAGACACCGATACTGCTAGTCACTCAGGGAAAAGAAGCCCATCAACCGGCGACCAGTTTTGCCAGATCGTTCCATGTTGCGAACAACAAGAGACAGCCAACAAACCCCAATCCAATCCGAAAGCCAAGCTCCTGGGCACGCTCCCCCAGCGGACGCCCACGCACTGCTTCTATTGCATAGTACAGGATATGTCCCCCGTCGAGCATCGGGATCGGAAAAAGATTGAGTAAACCGATGCTCACAGACAACACCGCCGCCAGGTTGATTAACGGGATCAGCCCGTACTCCACCGCGACTTTCCCGGAAACCGTTGCGATTCCGATCGGGCCGGACAACTGCTGGTAGTCCGCGCTACCCGTCAAGAGCTGGCCGATAAAATAAATCGTCTTCACCACGATGAATTTGACTTCATTCGCGCCGGCCGACAGGGCCTCGAGGACGCCGTAGGTTACACGCACGTAAGGTTCGGGGGCGCCTTTCGCGTATACGGCGAATCCGGCGGCCCCCAATACCTGCTGATCGACAGAGGCCGAGGTCACCACTGCGCGGGGTACCAGGGTCAGGTCCAGCATCTCAAGCTGGCGACCGGCCTTCTGGGCGCCCTTCTGGCGGGCAATTTTGAAGGGCACGGGCTTGCCATCGGCTGCCGCAAGCTCGCGGGCCACGTCGCGGAAACTGGAGACCGGCACATTATTGACGGCAACCACGATGTCATCGGGGCGCAGGCCCGCGGCGGCGGCAGGCGAATCTTCCTCGACCGTTTGGACGAGGCCAGGGATCACCGGGCTGACACCAATGCCGGGATCGCGGATCGTCGAGCCGAAGCTATCGGGCTTCGCGATCATGGTGGGCGTTACCGGGATGCGCTGGCGCTGGCCGTCGCGGTCGATAAGGAATTCGAGCGTATGACCGTCCGATACCGACACGATCTTCACGAGATCGCTGAAGTTTTCGATGGCATCACCATCGATGCTGACGATCCTGTCACCCGGCTTGAGGCCGGCCAGATCTGCCGGATAGCCTTGCTTTACGCTGCCGATGATGGGAGC
>JBILGJ010000318.1:0-3644 GCA_044351125.1 Micropepsaceae bacterium | reverse complement strand
GCCCATCGGACCCTTCCGCTGCCCACGATTGTGCGCGTGACCAACCTCGAGAACGGCCGCTCGATCCGCCTGCGCGTCAACGACCGGGGCCCTTACGCCCGCGGCCGCATCATCGACGTGTCAAAGCAGGCCGCCGACCTGCTGGGTTTCAAGCAGAACGGCACCGCGCGCGTTCGCGTCCAATATGAAGGGCGCGGCAAGGTCGCCGACCCGGCACAGTCGGCCGACATTGACGGCAGCCCCGCGACATCAACCACAGCGGCAGCGCCCGTGACTTCGGTCGCAGCCACCGAACTCGCCCCGCCAGCAGGCGCCCGCGGAGCGGCACCCGTCGCAGCAGCCGCAACGACGGCACCCGTGCCCAGTTCGTCCCCGCTGGATGCTGCGTGGGGCGAACCGGACGGAACGGTCACAAGCCAGCCCGTGCCGGCCTCGACCCGGCTCTGGATTCAGGTTGGCTCCTTCACGATCAGGTCGAATGCGGAACGCCTCGCTACTTCTTTGACGCGCCTCGGCGCCGCACAGACCTCACAGATCATGCTGAATGGAAGACCCATGTTCCGCGTACGCTTCGGACCCTTCAACGCGGTGGATGAAGCCGATGTCATGCTGGACCGCGTCATCAATGCAGGCCAGAACGGAGCTCAAATCGTTGTCGAGTAATTCAAACATGCGCATCAAGCCGACACTCTCCATGTTCAGTCTTGCCCTGATCCTGGCCCTGGCCAGCCTTGGCATGCCGCCCAGGGCTGCGGCCAATCCGGTTGAAGATCCACTCGCCCTCCAGTCTCTCGCCCCCCATGCCGTCATCATGGACTACGATACCGGGACGCTGATGTTCTCGAAGGCCGGCGACGAACGGATGGCCCCGGCCTCCATGGCCAAGCTCATGACGGCCGCGGTCATGTTCCAGAAGCTCAAGCATGGCGAATTGAAGCTTGAAGACACGTTCACGGTATCGGAGCGCGCCTGGCGCCTGTCGGTAGCGGGGAAAAACGCCTCCTCCAAGATGTTCGTGAGCATCGGCTCGCAGATCCGGGTCGAGGACCTGCTGCGGGGCATCATCATTCAGTCCGGAAATGATGCCTGCACTGTGGTTGCCGAGCACTTCTCGGGCAGCGAGGAATCTTTCGCAGAACTGATGAACGCCGAAGCAAAGCGGATCGGCCTGAAGAATTCCGTGTTTCGCAACGCAAGCGGCCTGCCTGATCCCGAGATGCACGTGACCGCACACGACCTTGCCATCCTGGCCGCGCATCTCATCCGGGAATATCCGGACTACTATCACCTCTTTGCCGAGCGTGAATTCACCTGGAACGGCATCAAGCAGGCGAACCGCAATCTCCTGCTGGGTACCTATGAGGGCGCCGACGGTCTGAAGACAGGTCACACGGCTGCGTCGGGCTACGGGCTTGTCGCCTCCGCCTCACGCGACGGGCGCCGCCTGATCGTGGTCGTCAACGGCCTCGCCAATGAGACCGAGCGGGCAAGCGAGACCAAGCGCTTGCTCGATATCGGCTTCCGCGAGTTCAAGCCTTATGACCTGTTCGCCAAGGGCGCGGTCGTCGACAAGGCGCCGGTCTGGGGCGGCGAAGAGGACACCGTCTCGCTTGTGGCGGCGGCGCCTTTGCGCGTCCTGATGCGTCGGCACCAGCGCCA
This sequence comes from Micropepsaceae bacterium, assembly GCA_044351125.1. Classification (GTDB taxonomy): domain Bacteria; phylum Pseudomonadota; class Alphaproteobacteria; order Micropepsales; family Micropepsaceae; genus SZUA-430. The sequence continues at coordinate 1,985 of JBILGJ010000318.1, read as the reverse complement.
AGGCATGAAGGCAACGCTCTCCTACGACGCCCCGCTTCAGGCCCCCATAGGCAAGGGACAGGTCGTGGGGCAGGTTGCCATCTCCATTCCAGGCTTGCCCGACATGCAGGTGCCCGTGGCTGCAGCAAGTGATGTGGCCGAGGGGGGCGTGTTCACCCGCATGAAGCTCGGCGTGCAGGGACTGTTTGCATCGCCTGGCGCGCCAGCCAAGGTTCAGCGCGACGTCGGACCTGCCGAGACCGACACGCCTGCCGCACCATGAAACGCGCTCCCTTCATCACCTTCGAGGGCGGCGAGGGTGCCGGCAAGTCGACGCAGATCCGCCTGGTGGCCGAAGCACTTGCCCGGCGCGGCACCCCGAACCTCGTCACGCGTGAACCCGGAGGATCGCCCGGTGCCGAGGAAATACGGCAGCTGCTTGTCACCGGCGGCACGGACCGCTGGTCACCCATGTCCGAGACCCTTCTGTTCTACGCGGCGCGTGTCGACCATTGGGCAAGGGTCATCCTTCCCGCGCTGACGACGGGACAAGTCGTGCTGTGCGACCGCTTTGCCGATTCCACGATGGCCTACCAGGCCTACGCCGGCGGCATGGACCGCAGCCTGATCGAAAGTCTCCACGCACTTGTCTTGCCGGGCGTACAGCCAGACCTGACCCTGATCCTCGACCTCGACCCGGCAGAGGGTCTCGCCCGCGCTACGGCGCGACCGGGTGCCGAGGCCCGCTTTGAAGCCAAGGGGCTCGCCTTTCACGAGCGCCTGCGCGCTGGCTACCTCGACATCGCACGCCGAAATCCAGAGCGCTGCAAGGTGATTGACGCAAACCGCTCGGTCGAGAAGATTGCCCAAGACGTGCTGCAGGCCATCGATGGCCAATTGAAAGCGAGCTGATGGCGCCGCGCTCTCCCAAGACGATCGATGCGGACCTCCCGGAAAGCGATCGGGCAGGGGAGATGCTCCATCCCCGTCTTCAGGAGAGCCTTTTCGGCCACGATGCCGCCGTCAGCCAGATGGTCGCGGCAGGACACGCCGGGGCGCTTCATCACGCATGGCTGATCTCCGGGCCCAAGGGTGTCGGCAAGGCGACGCTCGCCTGGCGGTTTGCCCGTGCGCTGCTCGCGCATGGTCCGCGGCATCTGCCAGAGGACCTGGCCATCCCTGCCACCCACACGGTATTTCGGCTGGTCGCGGCCTCGGCCCATCCCGATGTGGCCCTGCTGAGGCGCCCCTGGGACCAGGACAAGAAGCGGTTCAAGTCCGAGCTTCCGGTCGACGAAGTCCGAAAGCTGAAGTCGTTCTTCGCCAAGCACCCATCGCAGTCAGATATGCAGGTCGCCATCATCGACTGCATGGACGACATGAATACTCAGGCGCAGAACGCGCTGCTGAAGATACTGGAAGAGCCACCAAAGGCAGCCGTGATGCTCCTGATCGCGCACACGCCGGGTCAGTTGCTGCCAACCATCCGCTCGAGGTGCCGGGCGCTCCATCTAAGGCCCCTCGCGCCTGCCGAGATGAGCGACGCCATGCGCCACCTCGCACCCGATGTCGGCGGCGAGCAACTCGCAATCGCGTCAGCCCTCGCCGAAGGTGCGCCCGGGCAGGCCGCTGCAATGGCCATTTCAGGTGTCATCAGCGCCTACCAGCAGATACTGGGTCTTCTGGGTACGCTCCCCCAGCTTAACCAGGCCACGCTTTACGGCCTGGCAGACCAGTTCATGAAGCAGTTCCCTGATCAGGGCATCGCCGGTTTCAGCAGGCTCCTCTCAATGGCCATGCAGCGCCACCTTCGCAGCGCCATGGGCACCATGGCGGCACTGCCTGCAGAAAAAAAGGTGTTCGCACGCATGGGGCAGGCAATCGCACCCGCGCGCTGGAGCGAGCTCTGGGCAGAGTTGCACGCAAGCGAACAGCGCGCCTCGGCCCTGAACCTCGACAAAAAGCAGTTTGTGCTTAACGCGTTCCATTCATTAGAGTCCGCCGCA
>JBILGJ010000317.1:0-3646 GCA_044351125.1 Micropepsaceae bacterium | reverse complement strand
ACGGAAGCGCGGCTTCTCTATCACCACTTCCTCCGGCGGAGGCGGCGGTGGAGGCGGCGGAGGCGGAGGAGGCGTGACCGCTATGATCTCTTCCTCAGACTCTTCCAGAGTGGTCGGAATGATGCCCCACGTCACTGCAATGTAATAGAGCAGTGCGAAGTGAAGGACCACCGACACGAAAATTGTGATGTAAACCGAGCGCCTGTCCATGGCGGTGCCTTACCCGACCTTTGACCTTATGAACCCGAGGCATCAATGCGGTCTTCGGCGACCAGGGCGATCTGGTAGAAACCAGTATCCTGGACCGCGTTCATGACCCGCATGACCTCCTTGTACTGCACGGTTTTGTCGGCACGAATGAAGATGCGCCGATTGTAATTCTTGCCCGAGGCCGAAACGAGGCGCTCGGAGAAATTCCCGAAATTCACCTGGATGTCGCCGATATAGATGCTTCCATCTTTTTTCAGCGACACATAGATCGGGTCCTTCACCTTCGCGGGCTTGGAAACCGAGCCAGGAAGGTCAACCTGCACGTTCACGCTTGCGAGCGGAGCGGCCACCATGAAGATGATCAGCAGCACCAGCATGACGTCGACGAAAGGTGTGACGTTGATTTCGCTGTTGTCACTGTAGCGTTTGCCGCCGCGACTTCCGCCGCCGCCGATGCTTGCTGACATGATCGTTACTCTTCGCGGGCGATCTTAACCAGGATTTCGCTGGCGAAATTCTCCATGCGCGACGAGTAGGCGCCAATGCGGCGTGCGAACATGTTGTAGAAGATCACCGCCGGGATAGCTGCGAAGAGGCCGATCGCGGTAGCGAACAGAGCTTCAGCAATACCCGGTGCAACGACGGCCAGGTTGGTGGTCTGCGACTGGGCGATACCGATGAACGAGTTCATGATGCCCCACACCGTTCCGAAGAGGCCGACGAAGGCCGAAATCGAACCGACGGTCGCGAAGATGCCCATGCCCGAGGACAGCATTTCGCCGGCTTCGGACTGAACGATACCCATCCGCGCCTGAACGCGACCCGTGGCGCCCTTCTTGCCTGCCGCGAGCTCGTCGGCCGCAACCGTGAGCATCTTGGCAAAGGGGTTGTCGCGGTACGACTTGGCGTTCTTGGCGGCGTCAGCAATGCTGCCGGCGCTGCGGAACACCTGGACCACGCGGTTGGACTTGCCATTGAGGCCCGAGAAGAACGTGAGCTTCGAGATCAAGATCGACCACGTCACCACCGACCAGAGGATCAGCATGATCATGACGGCCTGAACGACGATCGTCGCTTCCATGAACATCTTGTACGGCGTGATTTCCGTGTGGCCGGGCTCTGCCGCCGGAGCGGCTGGAGCTGTGGGCTCGGCCGGAGCGGCTGCCTCGGGGGCTGCCAGCGGCAGACCATCCGGACCGATGGCCGGCGGCGCCGGCTCGGCACCGGGCGCGGCAGCCGGAGCGGCCGGCTGTGCAGGTGCAGCGGCCGGGGCTGCGCCACCTGCCGGTGGGTTGCCTGCCGGCTGCGCCCACGCAGCGGTGGTCATCATTGCCACACCAAAGATCAGACCGACAGCTGCGGTCGCGCGCGCGATAGTCATACGATTACCCTTGTTGACTGTTTCACGTCCCATAACCAAATGCCTTCCCGTCCCACGCCTCGGGCTGGAGGCCCAAGGACGATATTCCCATTCACCGGCTTTGATAACCTAAAGTTGCCAGTAAACGCTTAACCCCAACATCCCGAAGCCATACGCTTGCAGGAAGACGGGCGAATTCCATTGTGATGCTTGATGCTTCGTAAACAAAAGCCGCAGGGCCTATCGGATCGTGCGCCCGCACAACCGTCGTCCAGCCCCTCTGACCCCTTCGTCCCCACCAAGCCGCCACTCATTCATCCGTTCCCTCCGGATGCACGAGCACATGAATTTATCTCAAACATTTCTGTCACACGCAAACTCAAAAGAGTTTCGTAAGCGCCAACTCAACGAGAGATGGTGAAGTCCGGGGCCCTCTGCGGCTTTAGGAAGCGGCCTGATTGTGCAGATGCGAAGTCAAAGGACGATCTGCATGCCGTCGAAGGCAGGCTCGACACAACCCGGAAGGGAATTCATCAGTGTACGGTAGTCCAGATCGATGTGCAGATTGGTCAGGATTGCGCGCTTGGGACGTACACGGCTGATCCATTCGAGCGCTTTCTCGACGTGGGCGTGGGTTGGATGCGGGCGATAGCGCAGTGCGTCGACGATCCAGCATTCGACCCCTTCGAGGGCCGCAAATGCGGCATCATCAAGGTTAACCACGTCGGATGAATAAGCGATGGGTCCGAAGCGGAAACCCTGGCTGATCATCGTGCCGTGGTCCTGGTCGAAGGCCCGCACGGAAATGGCTGCGCCGGCAGGACCTATCACGATATCCTGATAGGGCCTTGCGATCTCGTGAGCCTCGAGGATCGCAGGATAGGCGCCGTTCGCTGCCGCTTCGAAGCAATAGGAAAACCGCTGCCGCAGAATGCCGAGCGCCTCGGTGCCGGCAAAGACGGGAACCCGGCGCATGGTGTTTTGCGCGATCATGCGCAGGTCGTCGATGCCGTGGGACTGATCGGCATGATCGTGCGTTATGAAGACCGCATCGAGTGTGGCGACACGCGCGTCGATCAATTGTTCGCGCATGTCTGGCGAACAATCGACCAGTACGCGGGTCGGTCCATTCTCGACGAGGATCGAACAGCGGCGCCTTCGATTGCGCGGCTCGGCCGGATCGCAAGCACCCCAGTCGCCGCGGCCATCCGCGCCGCCAATGCGTGGCACGCCCCCGGAGGAACCGCATCCCAGGATCGTGACCTTCATGAACGCGCCTTGCTGAACAGGCGGAAGAAATTTGCTGTTGTCTGCTCCGCGAGCATCTCGGGCGTCACACCCTTGATGGCAGCCACCGCGGCCGCCGTATGCCGGACGAAGGCGGGCTCGTTCGACCGACCGCGATGAGGTACCGGCGCAAGATAGGGTGCGTCGGTCTCGACCAGAAGCCGGTCGAGGGGGACGTCGCGGACAATCGCACGCAGTTCTTCGGCCTTCTTGAACGTGACGATGCCACTGATCGATATGAAGAGGCCAAGCTCCAGCGCCGTTTCGGCGAGGCCGCGCCCTGACGAAAAGCAGTGGATCAGGCCCGGAAAGGCGCCGCGCGCATGCTCGTCCTGCAGGATCTGGCAGAGGTCATAATCGGCGTCGCGAGCGTGGACGACAAGCGGCAGGCCTGTTTCGCGCGCGGCGGCGATATGGGCGCGAAAGTTGCGGATCTGGTCCTCGCGCGGGCTGTGTTCGTAGAAATAGTCGAGCCCCGCCTCGCCTATGCCGATCACCTTGGGGTGAGCAGCCTCGGCAATCAGCCGTGCCGGTTCATCGATGGGTTCCTCTGCCGCCTCATGGGGATGAATGCCCACCGTGCACCAGATGTTCGGTGCACTTTCAGCCACCGCCCGCACACCGCGGAACCGGTCCAGACGGGTGCCTATCGTGAGCATGGTGATGACGCCCGCCTCGGCTGCGCGGGCGAGGACACCCGGCAAGTCCGTTTGCAATTCAGGAAAATCGAGATGGCAATGACTGTCGACCAGCATGGGTGTCGTGTTCGTCTCAGGATCGTGCGGCGGA
>JBILGJ010000316.1:0-3648 GCA_044351125.1 Micropepsaceae bacterium | reverse complement strand
CTCGAGCATGGTCGCGTAATTGTATTGGCCCTGCGCGAGGCCGTAATTCGCGGAATGGCCATACCAGCGGGCCGCAGCCGACAGGTCCGGAGCAGCGCCATGGCCATACTCGTTCATGGACCCAAGGTCGAACATGGACAGCGAATATCCCTGCCGCGCCGCCTGCGTGTGATACTGCCGGGCCTTATCGTAGTCGCGCTGCACAACTCCGGGCTTGCCGTCCATGTACTCGACGCCAAGACGGTGGGCGGCATAGGTGTTTCCCTTTGCCGCCGCATCGGTCCAGTAGGCAATCGCCTCGGGATAGCGGCCCATGCGGTAATGGTCCTCGCCGACATCCTTGCGGTCCCGCACTTCGCCATAGGGGTCTTCAAGCGCTGCCACCGCGGGCGTGACACCGAGGGGCAGAGGCCCGCACGCACAGGCGTTCAAACCCGTCATGACGGACGCGCCAACCATGGCGATGAACGCAACACCTGTAACCAAAAGCAATTTCCGCATTGCAGTCTCCGGACCAACAAGTTTCACATTCTAGCGCAAAGGCCCGTTTCAGGTAAGACCTCGACCAGCCCCAGCCTTGATCGGGGCTGACGCATGGGATTAGGTGGCGGGATTGGCATTTCCCTAACGGACACGACCTCCATGACCTCCCTGTTCGATCCCATGACCTTCCAGCACGGCCCGGCCCAGAAAAACCGGTTCGCGCTGGCCCCCCTCACGAACCTGCAGAGCCACAAGGACGGCACCCTGTCCGACGACGAGTTCCACTGGCTCACCCTTCGGGCCAAAGGCGGTTTTGGCATGACCATGACCTGCGCCTCGCATGTGCAGGCACAGGGCCTCGGCTTCCCTGGGCAGCTCGGCATCTTCGGCGACCAGCACCTCCCCGGCCTCACGCGGCTTGCCGCAGCCATCAGGTCACAAGACAGCCTGGCCATCGTGCAGTTGCACCATGCCGGCATGCGCTCGCCCGAGGCCATGATCGGCACAAAGCCGGTCTGTCCGTCAGACAACGCCGAGACGGGTGCCCGCGGTCTGTCGCTGTCCGAAGTGGAAGAGTTGCGCGACGATTTCATTGCCGCCGCAGTACGCGCCGACAAGGCAGGCTTTGATGGCGTAGAACTTCATGGCGCCCATGGCTACATCCTGTGCCAGTTCATCAGCGCCGAGACCAACCGTCGGACCGATCGCTATGGCGGCGACATCGACGCCCGCGCGCGCATCGTCTTCGAGATCATCGACGGCGTCCGTGCCCGCTGCCGGCCCGACTTCAACCTTGGCATCCGCCTGTCACCTGAACGCTTTGGCCTGAAGTTGGGCGAGATGAAAGGTCTCGTGCAGCGCCTCATGACCGAGGCCAAGGTCGACTACATCGACATGTCGCTCTGGGACACGTTCAAGGAACCAGAGGAAGAGGAATTCAAGGGCCGCACGCTGCTTGCCCACTTTGCAGGCCTCGACCGCGGCAAGGTCCGCCTCGGCGTTGCCGGCAAGATCGCAACCGCAGCCGCCGCACGCGCAGCCCTGGACGGTGGTGCCGACTTCGTGCTCGTCGGCCGCAGCGCCATCCTGCACCACGACTTCCCCAGGAAGGTCGCTGCCGACCCCGCGTTTACGCCCATTGCACTGCCAGTCGCCGCGGCACATCTCGAGAAAGAGGGCCTCGGCCCCGCCTTCCTGAACTACATGCGCAGCTGGAAGGGCTTCGTCGCCGAAGGCTAGAGACCCAGCACCTCCACGGCCGAGCGCACGCCATCGAAGCGCGCGCGCATGTCATCAGCCAGATGACGTTGCGTGGGAATGTAGAAGAGGCCGTGGTCAAGCCCCTTGAGCGCGACCTCGGCAGCCCGCTCCGGCATGATCAGGTTGAGCGCCGGCGGCGCCAGCGCCGGATCCGGAAGCGCCTTCTGGATCAGCGGCGTGTAGACCGCGCCCGGCAGCAGCACATGCACCGCCATCGGTCCGCCCGCCGTCTCGTCGCGCAGCCACTCGGCCATGACAAGCAGCCCGTGCTTCGACGCCGCATAGAGCCCAAGCCCCGACCCGCGCACGGCAGAGGGCACGGCCAGCGAATTCTCAGACGCCGTGAAGAGGATGCGCCCCTGTCGCCCGCTCGCATCGAGATGCGCGTGATAGGCCTGAGCAATCCGTACCCCGGCCCTGAGATTCACGGTCAGCACGCGCTCGGCCACATCGTCGAACGCCTCCTTGAGCACACGCTTGTTGCGACCCACGCCCGCGTTCGAGCACACGATGTCGATGCGCCCAGCCATCTGCAGCGCGCGCTCGACGAGCCCGGCTTGATCAGCCGGCTGCGACAGGTCGCAGGCGAGAACGGTGCATCCCGCCCCAAGTTGTTGCGCAGCCGCCGCCAGTCCCGCCTCGTTCACGTCCGCAAGGATGGTCCTGGCACCGCGCGCATGCAGCGCTTGCGCCAGCGCCAGCCCGATCCCTGACGCACCGCCCGTCACCAGCGCAACCTGTCCCTTGTAGTCGATCATCGATCTCTCCCAAATCCGCGCGACCTGTCACCAACCAGCCACGCCACAAAGGCCACGCCTGCTTCAAAACCTCTCACAGCCACGGGTTCGTGATCCGGCCCGCGACTTTCAGCAATCGCCGCAAACCGGTAACATCCCTCCTACGGAGGTCTCCATGAAACTCGTCCCGGCTGTCATCATGCTGCTCCTCGTGCTCTTCGCCCCGGCGCGCGCCGACGACGAAGGAAAGCCGAGGCAGAAGCCTGCCGCCTCGATCGCGGAACTCGACGCCCGCATCGCCAAGGCGCTAGCGGATGCGCGCATCCCCGGCGCGAGCATCGCCGTCATCGAGAACAATACGATCGTACTGGCGAAAGGCTACGGGGTCTCCGACCTCAAGGCAAGCACGCCCGTCACGACCGAAACCATCTTCCGCGCTGGCTCGATATCCAAGAGCCTGACCTCGATCGGCATCATGATGCTGGTCGAGGAAGGCAAGCTGTCGCTCGACGACAAGCTCACCGACCTGATGCCCGAATTGCGCATCGACAATCCATGGGAAGCAACAAACCCCGTCCGGTTGGTTCACCTGCTCGAGCACACGGCCGGTTTCAACGATATCGAGTTCAGCCGGTATCTGCTGGAAGGCGCTAACGTGCCGCTGGCGAAGGCCGCCGAACTCTACGGCCCCTACAGGAGCCGCTGGAAGCCAGGCACGCGAATGTCCTACGCCAATGGTGGCCCCGTGATTGCCGGCAGCATCATCGAAAAGGCCAGCGGACAGGCCTTCGAGACCTTCATGGCGTCCCGCCTGACCGGCCCCCTTGGAATGCAGAGCGCCGCCTGGACCCGCACGCCCGCCGTCGTACCCCGCCTGTCGAAGAGCTACCGCGATGAAATGGGCAACGAGGCAAAATTCTTCGAAATCGTCGGGCGGCCGTCGGGCAGCCTCAACGTGACGGCCCGCGATCTCGCCCGCATTCCGCTGATGTTGCTCGCGCGCGGCACGCTGGACGGCCAGACCTATCTCGCCAGCGCCTCCATCGATCGCATCGAGCGCACCGGCACCACGCGCGGCGCCGAGGCAGGGCTGACGCAAGCCTATGGCCTTGGAAACATGGCCATCCATTCCGGCAAGGTCGTTTTTCGGGGACATGACGGTGCAATC
>JBILGJ010000315.1:0-3656 GCA_044351125.1 Micropepsaceae bacterium | reverse complement strand
CGCGCCAGCTGACCAGCTCTTCGGCCCCGGCGGCGGCGTCGTAGTGCCCCTGCGGCGTCCATGCGATCCAGCGGCGCCCGTCGGCATCCAGATAGAGCGCAAGCATGGGCTCGAGGGTCCAGGCGCTGCTGTTGTCGTCGCGACCAATGCGATACCAGCGCAGTGTCGCGTCACCGATCGCAGCAACTACAAGGCGTCCATCGCGCGAAATTGCGACACGCTCGACCGTCTCGGGCACGAAAATCGACCGGCGCTCCCGTCCTCGCGCGTCGGCGATGCGCAAGCGGTGATTGGTCCCCAGCACAAAGGCTCCCGCTTCGGTGCTTGCGGCATAGCTGATGGCGCGTTCGCCCGTATCCAGGATCCATTCGACCGGCTCTGATCCGTCGGTGGACGCGAGTACGGGCACCTGCGGATCGGCCAGCGACAAGGTTTTACCCGCGAGCTCGAGCTGCGGGCCGGCCATGTCCCGGTCGTTGCCGGCTGGTGCCATGAATGGGCGTGGCGTCGTGTTGCGCCGGGCGATGTCGAAGTGCACCACGCGGCCGTCCTCGAGGCGGAGGGAAAAGCGGCTGGCGTCGGGTGACAGGCGGAAATCGCCTGCGCCGGCCTTCCAGTCGGCGATCCGCCAGTCGAGCCGCGCGGGTGTACGACGGAACATGCCTGTGCCGTCGGCGCGAAGACCCATGATGTCCCCGTCGCGGGTGGCGATGGCGATGTCGCCGCCGGATATCGCGGCGAGGGCCTGAACGGGGCCCGAGGCGCCTTCGGCAAGCTTTCTTGTGGCGCGTGCGGCGTCAAGGACCGAGAGCGGCTGGCTTTCAATCGTGTTCCAGACGTGGATCTGCGTCTTCGCCTTCACCGTTCCGGCAACCGGCAGCGCGCTTCCTGCCGCGTAGAGCCGCTGGCCGTCGCGGGACCAGGTGACAAAGGGAAGTCCCCCGTCATCCGCTGCCTGCAGGCGGGTTGTCACGCCGGGGTCTTGTGTTTCGTGGAGCGAGATAAAGCCCGCATTGTAAAAGCCGACCGCGATGTAGCGTCCATTCGGCGAGAAGGTCACGCCGAAGGGCTGGCGCGCGGCAGCGTCGGCCGGAAAGGCGTGACGGCGGACGGGTTTTTCAAAACTGCCCTCATAGATGCGCAGGGCCCCGTCGGCTCCTGTGGCTGCCAGTTTCCCGTCGGTGCTGTAGGCAAGGCCATGGATGCTGCCAGCGTAGGCCGGATCCTGGCCTGCGAGAACCCAGTTGCGCGCGGACCAGACACACAGGCCCACACCCCGGCCCGTGCCAGCGGCCAAATGCCTGCCGTCCGGTGACCAGGCGAGGGCGTTCACCTGACTTGCCACCGGCAGAACCGCCGCGATGCGCGCTGTCAGGGCATCGAAAACGTAGATGCGTTCGGCCCTGGGGGCCGCTTCGGATGACATCCTGCCGCCAACGGCGATCAAGCTCGCATCTGGCGAGACTGCAATGGCATAGGACTCGCCCGTGCGCCCCTCGCCCATCGGCACCACCAGGGTATCACGCAGCATCGGTTCGGTGCGCGGCTTGCCGTCGGCTGTCTCCAGGCTCCAGACGCGAATGGTCTTGTCCCAACCGCCGGTGACAAGCGTTTTGCCGCCGGGCGCCACGGCCATGGCTGCAATCAGGCTGGTGTGCCCGCCTGGATCGACGCGCAACTGGGGCGTTGTCTCCAGTACAGGGACACCTTCAATTGCGCCGCACTGACGGACGGCTTCCACAGGCACTGCGGCCGCCGGCCGGGGCGCTGCGGTCACTTGCGTCCCGGCTCCGGGCGTTTTGGGCCAGACCATCCAACCCACGACCAACCCGACGCCCACCACAAGCGCCAACAGGATTGCTGCCAAAGTCCTGAACTTATCCACGATGCCCCCGATCGATTCTGCTCGCGGCCCTGCCCGTGGCGCATGGATACGCCGTTGGACGCAATGCACTGCCCGGCGTCATTGCCTCGCAACGAAGGCCAGCAGGTCCACCTCTGGCGATGACACATTTGTCCCGTTCGCCTTCAGCACAATGCGCAAGCGGCTGGTCGACGACTTGCCGGAGCGAATGTGCAGACGCACGGTGGCCCGCTGCCCAGGTGCCAGGGTTTGCTCTACGGGCAGATCTATGGCGTAGCCCTCTTTGTCCATCACGAGATCCACCATGACGGGTGCCTCGGGCGAGAGTTCGGGCGGCGGCGGTGGTGGGGGGAATGCTGGGCCAGTCGTTTTCAGACCTTCGCAGCTCTTCTCGCGACGGCCAAGACCGATGGTCTTCCGAAAAGGACCCGTGGCCGAATTCATGGTTCCGTCCCGATCCTTCCAGCTGTAGTCAGCCGTGCCGACGATGTCGGTCATCAGGAGACCCTTCTTCATGACGGCAGCGGCGCCCAGCGATCCAAGCAGTCCCTTACGGGTCAGATCCTCGAGGCAGGCACGGTCGCCAGCGCCACTGCACTGGATGGCCGGGACGTTGCCGTTCGTGCAGGGCGTTGTGGCCCAGCGTTCGAACTGGTTCACGTCGACGCCCAGGCTGGCAAGTCCGCTGCGCGCATCGAGCTGCCAATTCGCGCCCGGGGTCGCCGGGAACGCCTGCCGCAGTTTGATGGTCGTGCCCGTGGTCACATCCGCTGGTGCATCGGGATTGACGAATGCATAGGTGAATTTGCCATCGACGGGATTGCCCCAGCCAAAATTATTGACGGCGAAGCTTGTGCCAAAGAAATCCCTGTCCGAGCCTTCATAGGCCATTTGTATAAGTGGCTGGCGATCGACAAAGGTGCTTTCGACTTCCATCCGCGCCTCGCTGAGGACCGCGGGTACGGACAAGGTGTTCCGGAAGCTGACGGTGAGCGCAATCGTCGTCGACATTGACCGCGGCACCTTGCCGAACACGATGGATCCGCCCTGCTTCCAGGCCGCCATCAGTGCCCGGTTGTCGGGCCGGACAAAAAGGGCGTACGGCTTGAGCTCGTCAATATAGCCCAAGCCATTCCGGGACATCGTGTCGAGGCTGAGGCCCAGTTTCATGCCTGTCGCGCTTGTGCGCGCCAGGGCCTCGGGGGTCGATGCTGAGAAGGCAGGCAGGAACCGGCCCACGCGCTGCGGCAGAAGCGGTTCCATGCCCGGCGCGCGTTCGATCGCAATGTTTTCGATCACGACCCCTTGGGCGCCGTCGGAGGCGCCCGCGTGCCCCGCCAGACCCAGCGCGAGCGCTGCCCCCAAAATCATGCTCCGTCTGCCCGCTGCCGATCCCATATCCTTCCCCGGTCCTTGAGCGGGCAAGCTATGCCATATTTCACAAGGACTGCCAATTCGCAGGGCGCGGCGCAGGCGAATGGGGTTCCGGCTGCGGCGGGGCGGGACAAGGCGTCATGTCTCAGGTTCGACGGCAACCTTGTTGCGCAGGGCCAGGATGGTTACCCCGGCGAAGGCGATGGCGGCGCCGAGGGCGATGCGCGATGTCAGCGGCTCGTCGAGGATGGTGATGCCGAAAAAGACGCCGAGGATGGGCGAGAGCAGCGTCAGGGGCGCGAGCAGCGAGACCTCGTAGCGTTGAAGCAGCCAGTAATAGACATTGTGGCCGATGAGGCTGGCGCCGAAGGTGGTGTAGAGCAGCGCACCCCAGGCCATGAGGTCGGCGGAGGCTAAG
>JBILGJ010000049.1:0-11858 GCA_044351125.1 Micropepsaceae bacterium | reverse complement strand
CACCAGGCAACGACCCCGAACCGCATGCGTCTCAATCAGCCAGCATCGACCGCAGCTCTGTCGCCCGGTCACGTGTCATCACCGCCCGGCAGTTCGCAGCAATCACCGCCTGGCCAGTCCCGCCATAAAAGCTCGTGGACTTCCAGTGGCAGTCCGCATCGCGGAAGGCAAGCCACGCGCGCTGTGACTTCTGCAGCGCATCGAGCGGTGGTGGGCCATAGCCTTGTTCAGGCGTGTTCATGGCCTTCGCACGCTGGACAAGTTCGCCATAGGCGCGGGACATGTCGGCATCGTGCTTGCGGAACTCGCGTTCGGCGCAGGAAACCATGTCGACCGTGGTCGTGGCATTGTCGCAGGGCCACGCCTCAACGGCAGGGGCGCCTTGCGCCGAACAGGCAAGGAAGGAAGCGGCAATGATGCCAAATCTCAGGCGCATGACAGGCCTCACGGTTGTTCCACGAGGCTCCATGCTAGCCGATACCGCCGGGCGTGGCGACGGCCTTACTGCGCCGCCGCAGGCTGGCGCGCCTTCACCCGCTCACCCCGGATGCCCTCGGCGACCAGGAAGGCCAGCTCGATCGACTGGTTGGCATTCAGCCGCGGATCGCAATGCGTATGATAGCGGCTCGACAGGTCGGCATCCGTGATGGCGGCAGCCCCACCCGTGCACTCGGTTACGTTCTGCCCCGTGAGCTCCAGATGGACAGCGCCAGCATGGGTACCCTCGGCCCGATGGATGGCAAAGAAGGTCTGCACCTCCTTCAGCACCCGGTCGAAGGGCCGTGTCTTGTAGCCCGACGACGACTTGATCGTGTTGCCATGCATCGGATCGCACGACCAGACAACCTTGCGACCCTCGCGCTGCACCGCCCTGATCATGCGCGGCAGATGCTCCTCGATCTTGTCGGAACCATAGCGCGTGATCAGCGTCAGCCGCCCTGGCTCATTCGCCGGATTCAGGACATCGCAGATCCGGATCAGCTCGTCATTGCTGAGGCTCGGCCCGCACTTGACCGCCAGCGGATTGCGGATCCCCCGCACGAATTCGAGATGCGCACCATCGACCTGCCGCGTGCGATCACCGATCCAGAGCATGTGCGCAGACGTGTCATACCAGTCGCCCGTGGTGGAATCGATGCGTGTCATGGCCTGCTCGTAACCAAGCAGCAGTGCCTCATGGCTTGTATAGAATTCGGTCGTGCGAAGCTGCGGCGCGCTGTCCGGCGTGATCCCGCAGGCTTCCATGAACTCCAGCGTCTCCGAAATCCGGTCGGCCAGCATCTTGTAGCGCTCGCCCGCAGGAGAGCCGGCAATGAAGCCCAGGTTCCACTTGTGCACATTGTGCAGGTCGGCATAGCCACCCTGCGCAAAGGCGCGCAGCAGGTTCAGCGTTGAAGCAGCCTGCGCATAGGCCTGGATCATGCGTTCCGGATCCGGCGCACGCGCCACCTTCTCGAACGGCGAGGCGTTGATGATGTCCCCCCGATAGGAGGGCAGCTCGACGCCGTCGATGCTTTCAACGTCGCTCGATCGCGGCTTGGCAAACTGACCGGCGATGCGCCCGACCTTCACCACCGGCATCGCGCCCGCAAAGGTCAGCACGACAGCCATCTGCAGCAGCACGCGGAACGTGTCGCGGATATTGTCGGGATGGAACTCGGCAAAGGACTCGGCGCAGTCACCGCCCTGCAGAAGGAAGGCCTTGCCTTCCGCCACCTCGGCCAGGGCCCGCTTCAGGTTGCGCGCTTCACCCGCAAACACAAGGGGTGGATAGCCCTTGAGACGCGCCTCGACCCGCGCGAGCGCCTCACGGTCCTCATAAGAGGGAACCTGAGCGATCGGCTTGTTGCGCCAGCTGGCCGGTGTCCACGTCATGGTTGCTGTCCTTCCGACGCGTTGAATAGCGCGCCGGGACCGTGTTTTCCAGTTTCACGACAGGCAGCGGTTAATCGATGGGTCACGCCCGGCCCGTCAGTGATGCGGGATCTCCAGCACCCGGACACCCGAGGCCGAGCCAACCAGCGCGAGGCTGGCCATCGAGATGAACAGCCCGTGGTCAACGACGCCTGGAATGGCCTCGAGCATGCGGGCCAGTCGCTCCGGGTCCGGAATGCTGTCAGCCGCGCAATCGGCGATGAAATTGCCGCTGTCCGTGCGGAAGGCATGGCCCTCCCCGCCTCGCAGCCGCATCAGGTTCTGCGCGCATCCGCACCGCGCGGCCGCCTCGGCGATGCGCTCCATCGTCACCTGCCAGGCAAAAGGCACGATCTCGACCGGCAGGGGAAAGCGTCCAAGCCCGTCGACAACCTTCGCATCGTCCGCAATCACGATCATCCGGTCGGACGCCGCGGCAACCATCTTCTCCCGCAGCAGCGCCCCGCCACCACCCTTGATCAGATTGAGCCCGGGACCGATCTCGTCAGCCCCGTCGATCGTCAGGTCCAGGTGCCGCACCGTTCCCAGGTCCGACACCGTGATCCCGAGCTCCTGCGCCAGCGCCGCCGTGCGCTCGGAGGTCGCAACCGTTGTCAGCTTGAGCCCACCTGCTACCCGGGGGGCCAGCTGCCTCACGAATTGCTCTGCAGTGGATCCCGTGCCGAGCCCGAGCTTCATGCCCGGCTTGACGTACTCGAGCGCCGCTTCCGCAGCCGCCCGCTTCTGGTCTTCGACCGTGTGGAGCCTTGTCATGGGCCCACTATAGTAAACTCCGCCCCGTTGATCCATTGCCCTTCCGCGAAGTTTTGGGGAGGACGCAACAAATCGCCAACGGCGCATTGCACCGGCGTCTCAGGAACAGCGACAACTCAACTCGCGCAAGCCCATACCGAAAACCGCGCGCCTCTGCTAAACTGCCAACCGCAGCAAAGCCACAAAAAACCGGCGTGCCGCGAAGGCGTTGGTTAACCGCCAGTGCATGGGGTGTTTCTGGGTGAAAGTGCATTCAGCCTTCCTGAAGGAAAACGCCTTAGCCTTGCGATGATGGGGTGACGGAACGTGACGGCGCCATGGTTTTGCCGACGTTCCGCAGGAAGATGCGCAGATGGAAACTTTGCAGCAGAAACAGCCGACGCGGGACTTCCCGGCCTATAGCCGTGGCGAGCAGTGGGCTGACGGCGCGGCACATGTCATCGGGCTTCTCTTCGGCATTGTCGCAACCCTCGCTCTGATCAGCACCGCCGCCCGCAACGACCACTTCCTGCTGATCCTCGGTGCCAGCCTGTATGCCTTCGGGCTCCTCGCCATGTTCTCGTTCTCGGCCGCCTACAATCTCTGCCCGCCATCCACGACCAAGGAATTCCTGCGCAGGCTCGACCATGCTGCGATCTTCCTCATGATCAGCGGCACGTATACGCCGCTGCTCCTGAACCGCATCGGCGGCGAATGGGGCATCGGCCTGCTCGCCTTCGTCTGGATCGTCGCCATCGCCGGCGCGGCGATGAAGATCATCTTCCCGCGCCGCTGGGAAATGCTGTCGATCGCACTGTACCTCGGGCTCGGCTGGTCGATCATCATCGCCATCGACCCGATGCTGCAGACACTCGCAACGAACAACCTGATCCTGATCGCAGCAGGCGCCCTGCTCTACTCGATCGGCGTTCTGTTCCATATGTGGGACCGTCTGCCCTACCAGAATGCGATCTGGCATTTCATGGTGCTGGGCGCCGCCGCTTGCCACTACGTCGCCATCCTGAACGAAGTCGCCATCGCGGCGACCTGATCCAGGGGGACCGTTTGCGGGCAAGGAGATCCCACCCTATCCTGCCGCGCACCATGACCAGCGCACCTGAACCCAGGCCACGCCGCCGGGACCTCCTGACCACAAGCGCCCTCGTCCTGTCGGCCGGCGGCCTGCTCGCAACCCTGTGGCCATTGCTCTCGGCCATGCAGCCAGACGAGGAAACCCGGGCGCGCCAGCAGATCTTCAATCTCGCTCGCCTCGCCGAGACCGGCCAGGCTCTTGTAAACCTGAACGGCATACCGATCCTGATTTTCCGGCGCTCGCAGGATGAACTCAAGGCGCTCGTCGGCTCAAAAGCCTCCCACAGTGCCCTTCCCGCGCACCGGTCGCAGCGCCCGGAAATCATGGTCGTGAACGCCCGCTGCCCGCAGGACGCCTGCATCGTCGTCCGCAACGAGACCTATACGGGCGGCGTGCTCCGCTGCCCCTGCTGCGCTTCGACCTTCGACCTGGCCGGCCGCAGGACAGGCGGCCGCGCCGGCAGGGACCTCGACATCCCGCCCTACCGATTCCTCAGCGATTTCGAAATCGAACTGGGCGAGGTTTGATCCGCCCGCCTCACTCAGGCGTCTTCAGCCGAACCGCCACATGGCGCTGCCCGCCGAGGGGCGTCTCCACATAGACAATCACACCCGCATTGCCCTGCGCAGCGGCTGCAGCAAGCGCGGCCGTCACGTCGCTCAGGGAATTGACCGGCGTCGCACCGATGGCCGTGATGCGATCACCCCGGCGCAGGACGGAGCCGGAAGCGGCGACGCGCGCCGCAACCTGATCGACGAACACCCCACGATCCGAGTGGCTCGGCATGCGCGCCACCGGGGTTTCGCGCAGCGAAGCGCCGATGGACGCGAACTCCACCGCCGCAGGCTGCGCCGGCAGGGACGGCCGCTGCGCCAGCGTATCGCGGCTCACCACGGTGATCCTGAACTCCATCTCGGCCTTGTCTCGCCAGATCGTGAATGTTGCCGTCTGGCCAGGCTGAAGCAGCGAGATCTTCCGCAGGCAATCCAGCTCGCTCTCGACCGCCTCGCCATCGACCAGCAGCACCACGTCATTGATGCGCAGTCCTGTCTTATCGGCAGGACTGCCGGAAACGACGCTGGTCACCAGTGCACCACGTCTGCTCTTCAGTCCCAGAGCCAGCGCATCCTCGCCACTCAGCGCTGCAAGCCCCACACCCAGCAGGCCGCGATTGAAGCGGCCGGTTCGCAAGCCCTTGACCACAACGGCGGCGGTGGATGCGGGGATGGCAAAGGCAAGCCCATCATTGCGCTCACCCATGCCGGTACTCGGATCGATCGTGTTGTAGCTCGCCAGCACGTTCACCCCGATCACTTCTCCCGAAAGGTTGAAGGTCGGACCACCCGAGTTGCCGTGGTTCAGCGCCGCATCGATCTGCAGGTAAGACGTGAACTGCGATCCTCCTTCAACGCCGTCGCGCCCCTTGGCCGAGAGAATGCCGGCCGTGACCGTGCCCGGCTTGAAATCAGGGCTGCCGATGGCAAGGACCCAGTCACCCACCTCAATCTTGTGGTCGTCGCCAAAGCGCACATGGGGCAAGGGACGCCCGACCTTCACCCGGATGAGGGCAAGATCCGTGGGCTGGTCCCGGCCCACGACCTCGGCGGGCACACGCGTCCCGTCACCGAACAGCACCTCGATCTTGCTCGCACCAGACACGACATGGTCATTGGTCACGATGTGGCCTTCAGGATCGATGATGAAGCCCGAACCATTGCCCCTCTGCGAGGTTTTCGCATCAACGAACTGGATGGTCACGACGGCCGGCGACACGCGCCGCACCACCTCTGCAAACGCACCCGGCTGATGCGGCGAAAGAATATCGCTCAGTGAGGGATGCAGATGGCGCGCCTGCATGAGAAGCGTGTCGCGAAACCCGACCACGCCAGCGACGACAGCCAGAACCACGACGAAAGCGATCGCGGCCTTGCGCATGATGGATCCCCCCGGGAATGCAAAAGCGGACCTTGATGCATGGCGAAGGACACGACAAGCCGGGCGCCGGGCACACCTGCATTTTGCAACCCGAAAGGGAAACAGCCGTCGCAGGTTTCTTCAGCGCGGCGTCAAGCCCGATCGGATAGCGCCCCAGCCGCAGCGGGAATTGTCTTTCCGGGATTGAAGATGCCGTGCGGATCGAGCGCACGCTTGATCTGGCGCATCACGTCAACGCCGGCGCCATGTTCTTCGACAAGCAGGTCTAGCTTGTGCGCGCCAATGCCATGCTCTCCTGTACAGGTGCCGCCATGGGCGATGGCGCGACGCCCGATGTCATGGGCAAGCGTCTCCGCCTTCACGACTTCCGCGCTATCTGCCGCATCATACAGGATCATGACATGATAATTGCCATCGCCGACATGACCGACGATAGGACAAACCAGCCCGGACGCGTCGGCCTGGGCGCGGGTTTCGGCGACGCAGGCGGGCAAGGCCGAAATCGGGACGCACGCATCCGTGGTCAGCGCATGTTTTCCAGGCGCAAGGCTCTTGGCCGCGTGATAGGCGTTGTGGCGTGCCTTCCAGAGCGTGCTTCTCTCCTCCTGCTGCGTTGCCGCGCGGAAACCTGCGGCACCAAAATCGTCCAGAATGGCGCGCGCTTGTTCGATCTGCTCGGCGACAGACGCTGGCGACCCATGGAACTCAAGAAAGAGGGTTGGCTTTGGTGCAAACCCTTCAAGGCGTGAGTAGGCAATGCACGCCTGCATCTGCAACGCGTCCAGAAACTCGATGCGCGCTACAGGAATGCCCATTTGCATGATGGACGAAACGGCACCGACCGCACTTTCAACATCGTTGAATGGCGCAACGGCCGCAGCAATCTGTTCCGGTATACCGAACAATCGCAACTGCAGTTCGGATATGACGCCGAGCGTCCCCTCAGAGCCGATATAAAGGCGCGTAAGGTCATAACCAGCCGAAGACTTGCGTGCGCGACCGCCCGTGCGAATGACATCGCCCGTACCGGTTACAACAGTCAGACCAAGCGTCACCTCTCGCATCGTGCCGTACCGCACGGCATTGGTGCCTGATGCACGCGTCGCCGCCATGCCTCCGAGCGTCGCATTTGCGCCGGGATCCAGCGGAAAGAACAAGCCGAGATCGCGCAGATGGGCATTCAGCGCTTCGCGCGTGACGCCAGCCTGTATGCGACAGTCCAGATCGGCGCCATTCACCTCGAGGATGGCATCCATCTTCGCCAGGCTGATCGCCACGCCGCCATGAAGCGCCGATACGTGCCCCTCCAGCGATGAACCTGCGCCGAACGGAACGATCGCAACCTTGTGCTCGACGCATGCCTTGACGATCGTTGCGATCTCTTCTGTCGTTTCCGGAAACGCGACCGCATCAGGCGCCGCAGGCAGGTGGATCCCCTCACCGCCGGCGTGTTGCGCGCGTATGCCAGGCGCCGTGGTGATGCGTTCGCCCAGTTGGACGCGCAAGCGCTCCACGACAGCAGCAAGTGCACCAGCGGTCGCACGGGGGCTCACGAGCCGTGTCCTGTTGCGCCGCAAGCATGGCAACGACCGTCATGGCGAACACTTTTGAATCTGACACGACCTGTACTCACCAGCGACCCGCTACTCTACTGTCACCGACTTGGCCAGGTTGCGCGGCTGGTCCACATCCGTGCCCTTCACCACCGCCGTATGATAGGCCAGCAACTGGATGGGGACGGAATAAAGCAGCGGCGTGATGAACGGATCCACCGCCGGCACCTCGATGCGGGCCCAGGCCTTGTTGCCGGCCTGCTCGATGCCGCGCCGGTCCGAGATCAGGATCACCTTGCCCTTGCGCGCCATGACCTCCTGCATGTTCGAGACAGTCTTCTCGAACAGGTTGTCATGCGGCGCGATGACCACGACGGGCACATTCTCGTCAATCAGCGCGATGGGCCCGTGCTTCATTTCGCCCGCGGCATAGCCCTCGGCATGGATATACGAGATTTCCTTGAGCTTCAGCGCCCCTTCAAGGGCAATCGGATAGGAAAGACCGCGGCCCAGATAAAGCACGTCACGCGCCTTGGCCAGTTCCTGCGCCAGCGCCAGATAGATGGGGTCCTGGGCCAGCAGCGTCATCATGTGCCGCGGCACCTCCAGAAGCACGCGCGTCAGCCGCGCCTCTTCCTCGGCCGACACGGTTCCGCGCGCACGACCCGCAGCGATAGACAGCGCCGCCAGCACCGAGAGCTGGCACGTGAAGGCCTTGGTCGAGGCAACCCCGATTTCCGGTCCCGCATGGGTCGGGAACACGACCTCCGACTCCCGCGCGATGGAAGACCCGGCCACATTCACCACCGAGGCGATATGCTGCCCGTTGTCCTTGCAGTACCGCAGCGCCGCAAGCGTGTCCGCCGTCTCGCCGGACTGCGAGACGAACAGGGCAAGCCCACCACGCGGCAGCGGGGCCTCGCGATAGCGGAACTCCGACGCGACATCGATTTCAACCGGCATGCGCGCCAGCGTCTCGAACCAGTACTTGGCAACCAGCGTCGCATAGGACGCCGTCCCGCAGGCAATCATCGTCGCCTTGGGAAGAGTGGCGAAGTCGAAGGGAAGCGCGGGCAGCGCGACAGCCTGGCTGACCGGATTGATGATCGTGTTCAGCGTATGGCCGACGACCTCGGGCTGCTCGAAGATCTCCTTGGCCATGAAATGCCGGTGCGAGCCCTTGTCGACGAGGCTCGCCGAAACCGTCGTCGTCTGGATTTCGCGATTGACCGGCCTGTCGTTGCCATCGCGGATCGTCACCGATCCCTTGCGGATCACGACCCAGTCACCATCCTCCAGATAGGCAACGCGGTTCGTCAGCGGCGCCAGCGCGAAGGCATCCGAGCCCAGGAACATTTCGCCATCGCCATAGCCAACGGCAAGCGGCGGCCCCTGTCGCGCGCCGATCATCAACCCGTCCTCGCCAGTGAAGATCATGGCCAGCGCATAGGCCCCCCTCAGCCGCTTGATCGCGGCCGAGGCAGCCTGCTCGGGTGACAGGCCCTGCGAAAGAAACTCGGTGATAAGGTGGACCGAAACCTCTGTGTCGGTCTCGGTGTGGAACACGTGACCCTTGCGCTCGAGTTCCTCGCGCAACTCCGAGAAATTCTCGATGATCCCGTTATGGACGACCGCAACACGGTCCGAGGCATGCGGATGCGCGTTCGTTTCATTGGGAACACCATGCGTGGCCCAGCGCGTGTGCCCGATGCCGGTCGTGCCGGTCAGTGGCTGCGCCCGCAGGACCTTGTCCAGCCCCGACAGCTTGCCCGGCGCACGCCGGCGCTCGATGCGCCCGTTCACCAGCGTTGCGATGCCGGCCGAGTCATAGCCGCGATATTCAAGCCGCCTGAGCGAATCCAGGATCGTGTGGGCAACGTCCTCACGCCCGACAATGCCGACAATACCACACATGAGGACCTACTCCTTCGTCTTGCTTTTCTTTGCTGCACGCTTGCGCGCACGGAACTTCTCGGCATAGCCGTCGACCTGTCGCTGGTCAGAGCGCTCGACCGCAAGCGCATTGGCATCGACGTTGCGCGTGATCACGCTGCCCGCACCCACCATGGCCCCGTCACCCACCTTCACGGGCGCAACCAGCGCCGTGTTTGAGCCAATGAAAACCTCGGCACCGATATCGGTGACATGCTTGTCGAAGCCGTCATAATTGCACGTGATCGTGCCTGCACCGATATTGGATCTTGCACCCACGCGCGCATCGCCGATATAGGCAAGGTGGTTCGCCTTGGCCCCGTCTTCGATGACCGACTTCTTCACCTCGACAAAATTGCCGATATGCACATCACGCCCGATCTGCGCGCCGGGCCGCAGCCGCGCATAAGGCCCGATCAGCGCGCCATCGCCAATCGTGCAATCCTCGAGGTGGCAGAATGGCCTGATCTGGACATTGTCAGCCACTTTCACCTTTGGCCCGAACACGACATTCGGCCCGACGACCACGTCACGGCCAAGCTGCGTATCCATCGAAAGGAACACGCTGTCGGGATCGGTCAGCGTCACGCCCTCGAGCATGGCCTTCTCGCGCAGGCGCCGCTGCATCACGGCCTCGGCCCTCGACAGCGCTACGCGGTGGTCAACACCCATGACATCTTCAGGCGATGCCTCGGCTGCAGCAACCCGCAGCCCCTGTCGCCGCGCGATGGCAACGATCTCGGTCAGGTAGTATTCGCCCTGCGCGTTGGAATTGCCCACCTGGTCGAGAAGGCCGAACAGATGGGCCCCCTCGACAATCATGATCCCGGAATTGCAGAAGCCAACCTTGCGCTCGTCTGCTGTTGCGTCCTTGAATTCAACGATGCGTTCGAGCGAGCCATCCGCATTGCAGATCAGGCGACCATACATGGCAGGATCGGCAGGATTGAAGCCCAGCACGCCAATGGCAGCACCTGCCGCATCCATGGCGCGCTCCACGGCCTCGACATTGGCCGGCGTGATGAGCGGCGTATCGGCAAACAGGATCGCAACCCGCCCCTCAAAGCCCGCGACCTGTGCGCGTGCCGCCAGCACGGCGTGCCCCGTACCAAGCGGCGGATCCTGGATGGCAACCGCGGCAGGCGCGACGGCAGCCGCGACGGCATCCATCCCTTTCGCCAGCACGACCACGGCCAGACTTGCCCCCGCCGCGCGGGCGACGCCAAGCACGTGATGGACCATGGGAAGGCCGGCAACCGGATGCAGCACTTTCGGCAAGGCCGACTTCATGCGCGTGCCCTTGCCGGCGGCCAGGATGATGGCCGCAAGGGGCGAAGGGCGCTGGCGCAGCGGGTTGGACGTCAAGGGATGCCCCAAAAATCAGGAAAAACAAGGGTTTGTAGGCCCTAGCCATGCACCCCTTTTATCCCATTTTGAAATAAAAAAATGTTTCGTATTCTTGCCGGAAATCTGCGATTCCGCGGACAGTTTGGTGACCTCTGACCTGGCGGCCGGTTCTTGATACCTCCCGAAACCATCGTTTTCGATCTCGACGGCACGCTTGTCGACACCGCGCCAGACCTGACAGCTGCCCTTAACGCCGTCCTGATCCGCGAGCGCCTGCCCCCCATCCCCCTCGAGCGTGTGCGCCAGATGGTTGGCCGCGGCGCGAGGGTCCTCATCGAGAAGGCATTGGCGTGGCACAAAATTCCGCCCGATCCCCTGCACACGACGGAACTCGTCCAGCATTTCCTCGAATACTACGAAGCCAACATTGCCGTCACCAGCAGGCCGTTCGAGGGCATGGAAAGCTGCGTGCGCAGCCTCGCAGGCCGCGGCCATCGCATCGGCATCTGCACCAACAAGCCAGAGCACCTGTCACGGAAACTGATCGCCGAACTGGGCCTTGCCGACTTGTTCCCCGTGATCCTGGGCGCGGACTCCCGGCCCTGGCGCAAGCCCGACCCGCGTCACCTGACCGATACGATCGAGGCCCTCGGCGGCAAGGCCTCGAGTGCAGTCCTCGTCGGCGACAGCGACACCGACGCCCGCACGGCACGCGCCGCGGGCATCCCTGTGGTCCTCGTCTCGTTTGGTTACACCGAGACTCCGGCCAGCGAACTCGACGCCGATGCAGTGGTTGACCACTACCGGGACCTCGAGGCCGCCCTCGTGCGGCTCGCCCGCAGCGCTTGACTTGAAGCCCAAGCCCCCCCTATAGCAGCGGTCCGTCGAGGACAAAGGGCGCTTAGCTCAGCGGGAGAGCACTACCTTCACACGGTAGGGGTCGCTGGTTCAATCCCAGCAGCGCCCACCATTGCACGGCGAACGCGACAAGCTGGCACCCGCATCCGGCCGCGCCGCCACCAAAAGAAAAATCTTCCCCCATGGAACTCCTTGCCAGTCCCGAAGCCTGGATCGCCTTCATCACATTGACGACACTCGAGATCGTCCTCGGCGTCGACAACATTGTCTTCATCGCGATCCTCGCCGGCCGCCTGCCGGCAGAACAGCGCAACAGCGCGCGACAGATCGGTCTGGCCGTTGCGCTGGGCACCCGTCTTGCGCTGCTGGCCACCCTGTTTCATCTCTCGCACCTCGAGAACCCGACCGGTCTGTCGATCTTCAGCCGCGATCTGTCATGGCGCGACCTGGTGCTCGGTGCCGGCGGTCTCTTC
>JBILGJ010000314.1:0-3686 GCA_044351125.1 Micropepsaceae bacterium | reverse complement strand
GGAAGAGAAAGCCCTCGTGCCCCCCTTCGAAGGCGGCGTCGGCGGTGGGCATCAGGGACTTGCCCTCGCGCCGCATGGCTTCGAAGGTTGCAGCCTCGACCAATTGGGGCCAGAGCGATTTCGGTGTCTCGATGCCAAGGAAATTCGCCATGCGGCGCATCTGGCCGTCGAGGTCGGCTTTCAGCTCGGCGTAGTGCACCATGAGCATGTTGGGATTGTTGCGGGCGGCCCACCAGGTCCGCTCGGTGTCGAAGAAGGTGCTCGCCGAAACGTCGGTCTCGGTTGCCGGGTTCAGGCCCATCCAGTCGTGGAAGAACGCGCGCGGGTCTGCGGCCGGTCGCGGATAGGGCCTGCCGATTGTCTCATCGCCCTCGCCCGCCGCATCGAG
Organism: Micropepsaceae bacterium; assembly: GCA_044351125.1. Classification (GTDB taxonomy): domain Bacteria; phylum Pseudomonadota; class Alphaproteobacteria; order Micropepsales; family Micropepsaceae; genus SZUA-430. The sequence continues at coordinate 3,298 of JBILGJ010000314.1, read as the reverse complement.
CAGATGCATGCGCTTGTAGCCGCGCGTGTGGTTGTGCCACGACATGAACGCGTCCAGGCCATCGCGCGCGACGTGGATGTAGCGTACCTCCTCGTGATACTCGAGCGCGTCGAGCGGCAGGTGGGTCTTGAGCGAGCGCCGGTGGGCCTGCGCCTCGATCGTTTCCAGAACTGTTGCGGCGGGCGGTCCACCGCGGAAGTCTATCCAGGGCGCGATCGCCGTTATGGGCCTTGGCTCGGGCGACTGAAAGATCAGGAGGCTCACGATCTGTTGCGTCCAGGTGGTACCGCATTTCGGATATGTGCCGACAATGACGTCACCGGAGCGCGGGCGGTAGTCGGCCCAGCGGCGGCTGTCCATGTGCCAGGTGCGCAATTCCCTTGGGGTTTGCTTCATGTCCATAAGCCAACCTAGAGGGCCTTTTCCGATCGCGCCACGCCTTTTGTGGGCGGGGCGCTCGTGTCGTCTTCAGCTTGAGCCTGACCGGGTGAGGCGGATGGTGGTGGACATCGGCGCAACGGCCTTGGTGGGTTCGCGGAAATCGGATTAATGTCGGTGACGGACTTTTTTCCAAGGACCCTGCCCCATGAAAATGACAACCGAAGAAGCCTTCGTGAAGGTGCTGCAGATGCATGGCATCGAGCATGCGTTCGGGATCATCGGGTCGGCAATGATGCCGATCTCGGACCTGTTTCCCAAGGCCGGGATCACGTTCTGGGACTGTGCGCATGAAGGCAATGCGGGGACGATCTGCGATGGCTATACGCGGGCCACGGGCAAGATCGCGATGGCGATTGCACAGAACGGACCTGGCATCACGAACTTTGTCACGCCCATCAAGACGGCCTACTGGAACCACACACCCATGCTGCTGGTCACGCCCCAGGCGGCCAATCGCACGATCGGGCAAGGCGGGTTCCAGGAAGTCGAGCAGATGGCACTTTTCAGGGACATGGTCTGCTATCAGGAGGAGGTGCGCGATCCCGCGCGTATCGCCGAGGTGCTGAACCGCGTGATCCTCAAGGCGCTGCGTCTGTCTGCGCCCGCACAGATCAACGTGCCGCGTGACTACTGGACCCAGGTTATCGACATCACCCTGCCCGCCGTCACGCATATCGAGCGCCCTTCCGGCGGGTCGGATGCGATTGCGGAGGCAGCACGGCTTCTTTCGTCGGCGAAATTCCCCGTGCTCCTCGCGGGTGGCGGGGTCGTGATCGGGAATGCGATCCCTGCGTGCATGGCGCTGGCCGAGCGCCTCGATGCGCCCGTATGCAGCGGCTACCAGCACAATGACAGTTTCCCGGGGTCACACAGGCTTGCCGTCGGGCCGCTGGGGTACAATGGTTCGAAGGCGGCAATGGAACTCATCGCGAAGGCCGATGTCGTTCTGGCGCTGGGGACGCGGCTGAACCCCTTCTCCACCCTGCCCGGCTATGGCATCGACTATTGGCCCAAACAGGCGAAGATCATCCAGGTCGACATCAATCCTGACCGCATCGGGCTGACCAAACCAATTACGGTCGGCATCTGTGGCGATGCGCGGCTGGTGGCCGAGCAGATCAACCTCCAGCTTGCGCCACATGCAGGAAATGCGGGCCGCGACGAGCGGCGGGCGCTCGTTCACCAGACAAGGTCAGCGTGGCGGCAGACGCTGTCCAGCATGGACCATGAGGACGACGATCCGGGAACGGTCTGGAATGCCGAGGCGCGCCGGCGCGATCCTGACCGGCTTTCGCCGCGGCAGGCGTGGCGGGCCATTCAGGCTGCCCTGCCCCCGGATGCAATCATCTCGACCGACATCGGCAATAATTGTGCAATCGGCAACGCCTATCCGACATTCGAGAAGGGCCGGAAGTATCTTGCGCCGGGAATGTTCGGGCCTTGCGGCTATGGCTTTCCGGCGATCATCGGCGCGAAAATTGGTTGCCCGGATATGCCTGTTGTCGGTTTCGCGGGGGACGGCGCATTCGGAATCTCGATGAGCGAAATGTCGTCGATTGGGCGCGAGGAGTGGCCCGGCATCACGATGGTGATCTTCCGGAACTATCAGTGGGGCGCCGAGAAACGCAATTCAATCCTCTGGTACGACAACAATTTCGTGGGCACCGAACTGGATCCGCACCTGAGCTATGCCCGTGTTGCCGAGGGGTGCGGCCTGAAGGGCGTGACGGTACGCACGCAGGACGAGCTCAAGGCGGCACTGGTGAAGGCCTGCGACGAGCAGAAAAACCGTGTCACCACCTTCATCGAGGTCATCCTGAACCAGGAACTGGGCGAGCCGTTCCGCAGGGATGCCATGAAGAAGCCCGTTGTCGTCGCCGGTATCAACCGGGAAGACATGCGGCCGCAGCGCGGGACGGCGTGAGGGTGGTGCCGCGCCTCAGAGCGACGCGCCACCTGATCGCGCCCCAAGGATAAACCTTTAACCTGGAATGGTTTTCTGTTGCCTGATTGCAACTCAATCCGAACGGCACGGCCTTAACCCCCTTGAAATCGGTCCAATGCATCCCACGTGCGAACGGATGCTTGGGCCGGGCCCCTCTGGCAGGCGGACGCCTGCGATGTCGGACAAGCACGAAATCAAGAGATCCAACGCCATCAGAGGGCCCTCATGGACCAACTGCTCCCATTTCTGTTTGACGACTTCCTTGGAAAGCCCGTCTGGGCCTGGTTCGCCTTCCTCAGCATCGTCGGTGCCCTGATCGCCTTCGACCTCGGCATCTTCCATCGCAAGGCCCATGTGGTGACCTTTCGGGAAAGCATGATCCAGTCGACGGCCTATGTGATTGTCGCCCTCATGTTCGGGGCCTGGGTCTGGTACTCATATGGCGAGCAATCGGGTGTCGACTTCCTGACGGCGTATCTCGTGGAATACACGCTGGCGCTGGACAACATCTTCGTCATCGCCCTGGTCTTCACCTACTTCGCCATTCCCCGCGAGTACCAGCACCGCGTGCTGTTCTGGGGCATCCTGGGCGTGATCGTGCTGCGCGCCATCATGATTTCGTTGGGCGCAGCACTGGTGAACGAGTTCCATGCAATCCTCTACGTTTTCGGCGCTTTCCTGGTGTTCACGGGCATCAAGATGCTGTTCATGGTCGACCATGAGCCGGACCTTGAAAACAACCGCATGCTGAATTTCCTGAAGCGGAATGTGCGTCTTACCAAGGAGCTGCATGGCGACCGCTTCTTCGTGAGGCTGCCGTCCGGTCCTTCGGGCGCCGTGAAGCTGCACGCAACGCCGCTGTTTCTCGCGCTCTGCGTGATCGAGTTTGCGGACATCATCTTCGCCGTCGAC
>JBILGJ010000313.1:0-3690 GCA_044351125.1 Micropepsaceae bacterium | reverse complement strand
GTGTCTCAGCACCGAGCGCAGGACGTGGGCGAATGTCAGGCCGATCTCGGGTTTGACCTGGATCTGGTTCACGCCGGGGATGCGGTACTCGACCGGGTCCTCGACAGACAGGATCTTTCGCTCGGCTGCGTTGAGGCGCGCGAGGGCTGCATAGAGCGTGGTTGTCTTGCCGCTCCCGGTTGGTCCCGTCACCAGGACGATTCCGTTGGGACGGCGCAACAATGCCTCGATCTTCACCAGCGCTGTGGCGTCGAAGCCCAGGGCCGGAAGGTCGAGGGGGACAGAGGACTTGTCGAGGATGCGGATCACCGCGCATTCGCCGTGGGCCACGGGTGCGGTCGCGATGCGGAAGTCCACCTCACGCCCGCGAACCGGCATCTTGACGGCTCCGTCCTGCGGCAGGCGGCGCTCGGCGATGTTGAGGCCACTCATGATCTTGAGCCTGGAGATGATCGCGGGTGCAAGTTCGATCGCCGCGGGCTCGTCTTCCTTCAGCACGCCGTCGATGCGTACACGGATCCGCAGGCGTCGTTCGAAGGGCTCGATGTGGATGTCCGATGCACCTGCCTCGACCGCCCGCGAGATGAGGCTGTTCACAAAGCGGATGACAGGCGCCTCGCTTGCACTTTCGCGCAGCCTTGCGAGATCGGTTTCGGTGCCATCGCCCGCACCACCCGCCGTGGCTGCTGCGAGTGCGCCCGTCTCGTCATACTCGTAAAGGCGCCTGAGGCCCTGCTCGATGTCGGATGCCGGAGCGGCCTTCACGCGGACCTTGCGTCCCGTCGAGAGGCCGATGGCCGAGATCACAAATGCGTTCAGCGGGTCGGCGGTAGCAATCGTCACCGAACCGGCATCGGCTGCAAGCAGGACGACGGTATTGTCACGAAGGAAGCGCTCGGTCACCTGGTCAGCCAAAACCGGTTCGAGCGGCAACTCGTCGGGTGTCGCGAGTGGAATGCCGAGGGCGGCCTCAAACGCCTGCATCAGCTCGCGCTCGGGAACGAGACCGAGTTCAAGCAGAATGCGCGACAGGCTCAGCGTGCTCTGCGCCGCGGCACGACGGGCTCGCTCGATGGCTTCCTCATCCAGCCTGCCCGCAGCAAGCAGATGCGCGAGCAGCCGGTCCCCGGGGCCGGTTGAAGGCGCTGTTCTTGCCATTGCTTCGCTGCTCATTTCCGGCTTCGCGATCCTGTTTCAGATTATCGACAACGGACCGTAGAGCCATGTCAACCACAGACCGGCTGCAAGACCCGTGCCGACAGGAACCTTTGTTTCGGCCGAAACCTGCTGGCCCGCAAGGCGTCCTGCCAGAAGAAGAGCCACATTTACCACGACAGCCCAGAGGAGCACTGTGCCAAGGCCCATCACGCCGGTCCAGGCTCCGGCGGCGGCGAACAACTTGACGTCACCATAGCCAAGCCCATCCCGCGCCCGCAGGTGCCGGTAAGCAACGGCCAGACACGCGAGGATGGTGGCTGCGGCCAAAGCGGCGAGTGCGTGCTCCCAAACCGCCTGCGGCTCGAGCCAAAAGCAAACCGCAAGCCCGGCAGGGATCAGGGGTAACGTTAGGACATCAGACAGGAAGAAGCTGCGGGCATCCATCGCCGCGAGGCTGAGCAAGGCCCAGCCGAGCAATACGGTGACGACGAGGACGCCCTCGTCCACAACTGACATGGCCCATAACACCACGACCAGGGCGGCCAGCTCCATGACTGGATAGAGATAACCCAGGCGCGCGCCACAGTAACGACAGCGACCGCGTGCCATCATCCATGACAACAGGGGGATCAGGTCGCGGGCAGCGAGGGCATGCGTGCAAGACGGGCAGCGCGAGCGACTCCGCACGACATCCTCGCCTTGGGGCAGGCGCAGCACCAGCACGCAGAGAAAACTCCCCACAAATGGTGCGGCCAGAAGCAGAAAGATCGCTTCGAGGGATAGCCCGTCCATCATGCAGGCCTCGCAGGACGCGGGCACGCCGCGGCAGCCCCCTCGCGCGCAGGAAAAAGGGGCTCGACACCGATAATCCAGTAGGGGTCTTCGGGGTTGCCCGTAATGCGCACGGCGACGCGTTCGCCCCTGCGGATGCGTCGGCTTTTGTCCTCCATTTCGACGGATATCTCGAAGACATCGCCAGGCGTCACAAGATCAGCCGATGCGAGGGGTGCCGCTGTGCCGGCTGTTTCTGCAGATTGAACCTCGATGCCCAGTTCGCGCTGCAATGCGGGGGATGCATGGCGGATCTCGATCCCTGGGGCCTGTGTCAGGACTGTGAGCTCTCCGCTGATGCAGGCGAATATCTCGCGCGTCATGCCGAGGACAAAGCGCGCCTGGCCCACGGACCCGAAGAACCTGTTCGCGGGTCCATAGTTCCGGCCCGCCGATGCGTACTGACGGCGCTCTGCGCCATTGGGGCGCAGCAACTCGTCGCCATCGCGCCAGTCCTCGACCGATGCCGCAAGGGCGTCGGCCTGGTCGGGTGTGGCGCCAGCCGAGCGGAACAAGGTTGCGAGCAGCACTGCGTCAGCGTAGTTCAGATCGACCTTGCCGCGCTCGGGGCGCGCGGACACCTTCACGCGGAATCCTGCTATTTCCAGCACTTCCGGCTGCTGCAGCAGTGCCGGTGGTTGCCCGCGTGCACCTGCGATGGCATTGGCCGCGTATTCCAGCGCGCTGTCAGTGGCAAGCTGTGCCTGGGTCCGCAAGAGATGGCGGCTGGTAGAGTCGACCGCGCCTCTTGAGACGATCACGATCGCGAGCAGCACGAGCGACAGGGCTGCGAGGAAACCCAGCACAGCGACAAGCGCCATGCCACTCTCGCGGGACCGGGACTTGCCGACAGGATCATGCATGGCGACACGCGAACGACACCGGGTCGTAGATGCATGTTGGATCGCGCGAGATACGGGGTCGCACGAGCAGATCGGGCCATGGCGCTACGCCCCTGCCCTGTCCGGTGACGCGGACCATGATCAGATCGGGGGCGCCGGACTGGTCGGCCCAGTCATTTCGCCAGACGAGGGATCCATCCTGATCGCGCCGGGCATAAGCGAAGGTGATCGCTCGCGCCCCCGTTATCGCGATGCGACGCTCCCTGGCATTGCGGCCTGCCAGCGGCTGCCATGACATGACAAGCTCGAAGCCTCCATTACCTGCTCTCACCTCGAGGTCGAAGCGGCTCAGGCCGCCTGCGTCGATGGCAGCAGGTGCCAGCGCAAGAAAAGTCATGCGTGAGGGCGAGGCCCGGAACAGGTCCGGATCACCGGGAATGCCTGGATCCAGATCGCGCGGTACGATGCGCTCGAGCACGGTGCGCAGAAGCGTCTGGCCACCGGACATGGTCTCGATGGCTTCAGCCTTCCTTGCCGATGCCTCCCAGACCCTGCCGCCAAAGCGCATGCCATCGGCCATGACGAGCGCCATCATGCCCAGCAGCGCCAGGACGACGAGCAACTCTGCCAGCGTGTATCCTGCTTCGCGCTGCCGGATCATGGCACCACGGCCCGTTCGAGGAAGATTACGCGCTCGAGCTGGATGCGCGAAGTGCCGCTGCGCGAGAGCCACGACACCGTCAGCCTGACATGCGCCGGCTTGCGTGCGAGTGGCTGGAGGCTCCAGGCTCTTGATGGCGGGAGGACCTCGAGCTCCCATGTATATGGTGTCCCCTCGATCTGGCCCTTGCGCGGGCCG
>JBILGJ010000312.1:0-3709 GCA_044351125.1 Micropepsaceae bacterium | reverse complement strand
ACCCTACCGGATTGTCATTGATTTTCCAGAAGTCGGCTGGCGCATAGACCCGCGGGCCGGCAGCCACGCGCTGGGCCTCGTGAAGGGGTACCGATATGGCTCCTACAAGCCCGGCACATCCCGGATGGTCATAGACCTGGCCGGTCCGGTCACTGTCGCAAACCGGTTCCTGCTTCCACCGGACCGCGCTGTTGGCGAGTATCGCCTTGTCCTCGACCTCGCGCCCACGGATCCTGCCGCCTATGCAGCTTCGGCCGGCTGGAAAGGCCAGGCCGAACCTGCCGAACCCGAGCCCGAGATCAGGTCAGGCAAGCCCCAGCGTGCCCGCAACAAGTTGCCGATCATTGTCGTTGACGCCGGCCATGGCGGCATCGACCCCGGTGCGACCGGCGTATCGGGAACCCAGGAAAAGGACATCGTTCTGAAGGTCGCCCAGTCACTTGCGGACAATCTCCGCAGGAGCGGAAAGTACAAGGTAGTCATGACCCGCGACGAGGACATCTTCCTGTCGCTGAAGGCGAGGGTGGCGATTGCCAGGAAGAACAAGGCCGATCTCTTCATATCGGTTCACGCGGACTCGGCCCCCGCCGCCCATGCGCGTGGCGCATCGGTCTATACCCTGTCGGAACAGGCATCCGACCGCGAGGCCGAAGCCCTGGCCCGCTCGGAAAACCAGTCCGACATCATTGCCGGCATCGACCTCGCCAAGGAGCCTGACATCGTCACCAGCATCCTGATCGACCTGGCACAACGCGAGACGAACAACTTGTCCGCGCAATTTGCCCAGATACTCATCCCCGAGCTGCACACCGTCGGAAGCTTAACCCTACGTACTCATAGATTTGCCGGGTTTCAGGTCCTGAAGTCGGTGGATGTGCCCTCAGTGCTCATCGAGCTGGGCTACCTGACCAATACCGACGACGAAAGCGCCATGCGCGGCAGCCGTTGGCGCAGGAACATGGCGGTTGCCATCGCCCGGGCGGTGGACGCCTACTTCGAGGCTGATCCCGGCAAACAGACGAGGGAACAGGCCGCGAAGGGTCGCGAGTGACCCGGGAAAACACTGAAAGGCCGGGGGATTTTGCCACCGCGATCCGCCTCGGCGTGTTGAATTTTCATGCACTGGCCCGACGCTGTGTTATAACGCGCCGGCGCAGGCCCTAGCGCAGGACAGCTTAAACTCATGTATCGATTTATTGCGTACACCGTCGGCGGCATCGCGGTCCTTGCGATCTCCGTTTTTGCCGGTATTGCGTTGTATCTCTACAAGCTTAGCCAGGATCTGCCTGACTATGGCTCGCTGGCCAACTATCAGCCGCCGATCACGACGCGCGTGTACGCGAATGATGGCTCGCTGATTGCCGAATACGCGCGCGAGCGGCGCCTGTTCGTGCCCATTGAATCCATACCGCGTGGTGTCATCGACGCGTTCCTTTCGGCCGAAGACAAGGACTTCTACACCCACCCGGGCGTCGATCTGAACGGCGTGATGCGCGCCGTGTACACCAACCTGCAGAACTACATGGCCAATGGCGGCCGCAGGCCCGAGGGTGCGTCGACCATCACCCAGCAGGTTGCGAAAAACTTCCTGCTCACAAGTGAAGTCAGCCTCGAGCGCAAGATCAAGGAGTGGATGCTCGCCTTCCGTCTGGAAGACGCCTACTCGAAAGACAAGATCCTCGAGCTCTACCTGAACGAAATCTTCCTCGGCTCTGGCTCCTACGGGGTGGCAGCCGCCGCGTACAACTACTTCGACAAGTCGCTCGACGAGCTGACCCTCGCCGAAACGGCCTATCTGGCAGGCCTTCCAAAGGCGCCGTCGAATTACCACCCGGTGCGCCAGTACAAGCGCGCGATCGAGCGGCGCAACTACGTCATCGACCGCATGGCCGAGAACCAGCTCATCAGCGAGGAAGATTCCAAGGCCGCCCTCGCCGAAGACCTCGTGCCGAAGTTCAGGCCGCCCGGCGCCCAGTCGCCGGATGCCCAGTACTTCGCCGAGGAAATTCGTCGCTGGATCCAGCAGAAGTACGGCGACCAGTCGCTCTATGATGGCGGCCTCGCGGTACGATCGACCTTCGATCCGACGCTGCAGCGCTTTGGCGTGCAGGCCCTGCGCAAGGGCTTGATCGGCTATGACCGCCGCCACGGCTGGCGCGGCCCCGTCTCGCGCGTCGACCTGTCAGCAGACTGGCAGAAGGCGATGAGCAAGATCCCCGCCCTGCATGATGTCACCGAATGGCGACTGGCTGCGGTCACCGGCTTTGCGGGCAACGACGCCGCAAGGATCTCCTTCATGGATGGATCCGAAGGCCGCATCCCGCTCGCCGAAATGAAGTGGGCGCGCAAGTTCGTCACGAATGACCGCATGGGCCCCGAGATCCGAAAGCCGGCCGACGTGCTGGCACCCGGCGACGTGATCTATGTCGAAGCCCTGCCCAAGACGCCCGAGAATCCGAACACGGGCGCATACACGCTGCGCCAGGTGCCCAAGGTGAATGGCGGTCTTCTGGCAATGGACCCGCACACGGGGCGCGTGATGGCTCTGGTTGGCGGTTTCAGCTACTACGCCAGCGAGTTCGACCGCGCATGGCAGGCCTATCGCCAGACCGGTTCGTCCTTCAAGCCGATTGTCTATGCCGTTGCGCTGGACGAGGGCTATACCCCTTCAAGCATCGTGCTCGACACGCCCTTCATGGCAAGCCAGGGCCAGGGTCTGCCGATGTGGCGGCCTGACAACTACGACGAGAGCTATGCCGGTCCCTCGACGTTGCGCCAGGGTCTCGAGAAGTCTCGCAATCTCATGACCGTTCGCATCGCCTCCGACGTCACCATGGAGAAGGTGGTCGAGTACGCGCGCAAGCTGGGCACCACTGACAAGATGCTGCCGGTTCTCGCCAACGCGCTGGGCTCGACAGAGTCGACCATTGTCCGCATGGTGCAGGCCTATTCGACCTTCGTGAACGGCGGCAAGCGCGTTGTTCCAACACTGGTCGACCGGATCCAGGACCGGCACGGCAAGACGATTTTCCGCCATGACAAGCGCATGTGCGAAGGTTGTAACGCCGAAACGTGGCAGAACCAGGAAGAGCCGCTGATTGCCAGCGAGGCCCAACCCATTCTCGATCCGCGCACGGCCTACCAGATCACGCACATGCTCGAGGGTGTCATCGAGCGCGGAACCGCGATGGTCGTTCGTTCCGTCGGCGTGCCGCTTGCCGGCAAGACGGGCACCACCAACGATTACAAGGATGCATGGTTCGTTGGCTTTTCGCCCAACCTCACGGTTGGCATCTATGTCGGCTTCGACCAGCCGATGTCGATGGGACATGGAGAAACCGGCGGCCAGAATGCGGCACCCATCTTCCGTGATTTCATGGCAGAAGCCGTCGGCAAAGAGCCGCCGGTGCCGTTCCGCGTGCCTCCCGGTGTCCGCATGGTGCGCGTCGACCTGAAATCCGGCCTTCCCATGGCAACGGGCGCAGTGCTTGAAGCCTTCAAGGCTGGCACGGAGCCAGGTTCAGGCTATGTGGCCCGCGGCGATGGCTGGGGTTCGGCAGGCGCAACGGGCGAGGGCGACCCCGACGATGCAAACGGTCCCGGCAACCAGACAAACTGGGGGCTCTACTAGCTTCCGCTTTTGATGAACGGGGTGCCGGCCTATATGCCGCCAACCGAACTGGACGTATGAAACATGCGCGCTGAAATG
>JBILGJ010000311.1:0-3750 GCA_044351125.1 Micropepsaceae bacterium | reverse complement strand
GCAGGCCCATGCGCGGTTCATCCCGGAGGTGCATGCCATCACGCCCGAGATCGAGGCGATGGCCGGACAGGCGGGAAGCGACATGGGATCGGGTGGCATGACCACCAAGATCATGGCGGCGCGGATTGCCATGGATGCCGGCACGCACATGGTCATTGCCAACAGCGCGTTTGAGGCCCCGCTTTCGGCCATCGAGGGCGGTGGACGCTGCACATGGTTCATTGCCCCGCACTCGCCGGCGACCCTGCGCAAACGCTGGATCGCAGGCACGCTGAGCCCTGCCGGCAGCCTGTTCATCGACGATGGCGCGGCCGGTGCGCTGGGCCAGGGGCGAAGCCTTCTGCCTGCAGGCGTGGTCAGGATCGAGGGCGCATTCGAACGCGGCGACAGCGTCATCGTGCGTGACATGCAGGGGCGCGAGATTGCACGCGGGCTTGTTGCCTATGGCGCGGATGATGCGCGCAAGATCTGCAAGGCGCGGAGTGTCGAGATCGAAGCCCTGCTTGGCCATCGCGGACGCGACGAGATGATCCATCGCGACGATCTCGTGCTTCTGAAAAGCTAGGAAGGATCAAGGACGGAGCTGACTTGGCGGACGACGTGCACAGCATGCTTCAGCGCATCGGGACCGCCGCCCGCGCGGCCTCGCGCGTGCTTGCCCGCACCGACAAGAGCCAGCGCGCGGCCGCCCTGCAGTCGATTGCGGGTACGATCCGGTCGCACGCGCGACTGATCCTCGAGGCCAACCAGCGGGATGTGGCGGCGGCCACCGCGGGGGGTGCGAAAGCCGCCTTCACGGACCGGCTGAAGCTGACCCAGGCGGGGCTTGAGGGGATGGCCAACGGCATCGAGACGGTGTCGTGGCTTCCCGACGTGGTTGGCGACACGGAAGCGGAATGGGTGCGGCCGAACGGGTTGCGCATCGCGCGCGTTCGCGTGCCGATCGGTGTCATCGGGATCATCTACGAGAGCCGGCCCAACGTGACCGGCGATGCAGCGGGGCTTTGCCTGAAGTCCGGCAATGCCGTGATCCTGAGGGGCGGCTCGGAGGCCCTGCAATCCACCCTTGCCATTCGCGATGCGATCGCTGCGGGGCTTGCGAAATCGGGGCTGCCGTCGGACGCGGTACAGGTCGTGCCGACGGCGGAACGCGAAGCTGTCGGCGACATGCTGGCGGGCTTGAATGGCTGCATCGACCTGATCATTCCGCGCGGTGGCAAGAGCCTGGTTGCGCGCGTGCAGAAGGATGCCCGCGTCCCCGTGCTCGCCCATCTGGACGGCAATTGCCATGTCTATGTCGACAAGGCTGCCGACCTCGACAAGGCCATCCGGATTGTCCTGAATTCCAAGATGCGGCGCGTTTCGGTCTGTGGGGCGGCGGAAACGCTGCTCGTTGACCGGGCGGGTGCGGGTCATCTGCTCGGGCCGCTCGTGAGGGCGCTTCTTGATGCGGAATGCGAGGTAAGGGGTGACGAGACGACCTGCTCCGCCGATCCGCGCGTGCACCCGGCCGAGGAAGAAGACTGGTTCACGGAATATCTCGACGCTGTCATTGCCGTGAAGGTGGTGGACGGCGTCGATGGTGCCATCGCGCATATCGCGCGCTGTGGCTCCTCGCACACGGAAAGCATCGTCACGGAAGACCGGGTTGTTGCCGAGACCTTCCTCAGGGAAGTAGACAGCGCCATCGTGCTGCACAATGCATCCACACAGTTTGCAGACGGCGGCGAGTTCGGCTTCGGGGCCGAGGTCGGGATCGCAACCGGGCGGCTGCATGCGCGCGGGCCGGTGGGCGCGCGCGAGCTGACGACCTACAAGTACATGGTGCGGGGCAATGGACAGACACGACCCTGACTTCGCGCCGGCACATATTCTAGCGCTTGCTGCTGCGGGCGGTCGGATCGGGCTCATGGGCGGGTCCTTCAATCCGGCGCATGAAGCGCATGTGCATGTGAGCCTGATGGCGCTGAGACGACTTCAGCTCGATGCTGTCTGGTGGATTGTCTCGCCACAGAACCCGCTCAAGCCCGTCGCAGGGATGGCGCCGCTGCAGCAACGGCTGTCGCATGCGCGGCGCATCGCCCGGCCTCCGCGCATCCATGTCAGCGCGCCGGAGGTGCAGCTCGGTACGCGGTTCACCGCTGACACGCTGGACGCGCTGACGTCGCGGTTTCCGAGGGCTCGCTTCGTCTGGATCATGGGCGGGGACAGCATGGCGGGCTTCCATCGCTGGCGCAACTGGAGGCACATCGCGGCCACGGTTCCGCTTGCCGTCATCGCCCGTCCAGGTTTCACCACGCGCGCATTGAACAGCGTCGCGGGGTTGCGGCTTGCCCGGTCGCGGGTGCGGGATGACAGCGCGCTGCTTGCGGGAAAGCTGCCGGCCTGGGTCTTCCTGGCCGAGCGCCTTGACCCCATGTCGGCCACTGCCCTGCGCACTCAGGGGCTCTGGCCCCCGCCTTTGGCCTGAAACCGGGGATTTCAGGCCGCTCGCCCCCCGGCCGTCCGCGACCCAAGGCGCCTGCCATCGCGGCATTTTGTGAGCGTTGCATCAACCGGGCCGTGATACACTTTCGGCCATGTGACCCTTGAGGGTCATGACCAGACACCACGGAGACAAAACCTGTCCACGAAGCGTACGACCCGCAGCCCGCGCGGAAAAACCACTGAACCTGCTGCCGCCACTGCCAAGCGCACGGTGCGCAAAACGACCGCAGCGAAGGGCACCGGAGCCAAGGCGACTGCCGCCAAGCCAAAGGCCGTCAAGGCGAACCCCGCCAAGGCCCTGCCGAAGAGCGCCAAGAAGCCGCGCGCCAAGAGCCAGGCTTCGGCGCAGAGCCGGGAACTGCTTGCCGCGGTCCTGAAGTCGCTGGATGACGACAAGGCCGAGGAGATCATTTCGATCGACATGTCAGGCCGAACGCCGATGGCCGACTTCATGGTCGTGGCCAGCGGACGCTCCAACCGACATGTGGCCGCCATCGCAGAGCATCTTGCCGAAACGCTGAGGCGCGATGGGCTCAAGTGCCGCGTGGAAGGCCTGCAGCAGGGTGACTGGGTGCTGATCGACGCCGTGGACGTGATCGTGCACGTGTTCCGGCCCGAGGTGCGAGCCTTCTACAATCTCGAGCAGATGTGGAGTGGCGCCGAGGGTGCGCCTGCGGGCGGCTGAAGGCTTGTCACTTTCCGTTGAAATCATCGCTGGCGGCCGGGCGAAGAGTGCGCCTGAGACGAGCCTTGCGCTTGCCTATCTCGAGCGCGCTCGTGAGACCGGGCGCAACCTTGGCTTCTCGACCTTTGCCCTGCGCGAGGCCGACGAGCGGAAGGAGAATGCCTTTATCTTCGAAGGCATGGGGGTTGCGCTCGATGAGCGGGGCAAGTCACTTGGCAGCGTCGCGTTTGCGCAAACCCTTGCGTCGTGGCGAGATGCCGGCGAACCGCGGGTGACATTCGTCATCGGTGGCAGTGACGGCCTTCCCGACAGCGTCCGGAAACTTGCCCGCACAACCATTGCGCTGGGCGTACAGACCTGGCCGCATCTGCTCGTGCGCACGATGCTGGCCGAACAGCTCTATCGCGCGGTCACGATCCTTGCCGGGCATCCCTATCACAGGGCCTGAGGCAGATCGCACAGGCCGTTGACGCTGCGGCGGGCTGCGGGCGGAACGAGATCCGTTTGACAGGCCCGCTGTAACGCGCGAACCTCGCGCATATCGCCATCCATCCACCCATAGCTTGGAGCTTCATCAT
>JBILGJ010000310.1:0-3760 GCA_044351125.1 Micropepsaceae bacterium | reverse complement strand
TCACGCCGACGAGGCCATCGAGGAAAAGGTTTCCCTGTCCGACCGTTTCGGCCTGTGGCTCGGCTTCCACAACATCACGCAGAAGGATTATCTCGAGATGGTCGGCGCCTATGCCGGGCATTTCGGATTGAATATCGGCGAAGCCGACCTCCATCGCCGCGCCATCGAGTGGTCAATGACCCGCGGCGGCCGGTCGGGCCGCGTGGCGTGGCAGTTCATCGAGGACCTGGCAGGCGAACTCGGTCAGCGGCTGGCGGTTTCGGTCGCAAGGTAGGGTGCGGGATCGACAGGCTTGCCCCCGCGCCGGATCTCGAAGTGAAGCTGCGGCTTCGACACGACGCCGGAGGCGCCGACCCTGGCGATCTCCTGCCCCCGCTTGACCCGGTCCGATTTTGAAACCAGCAGCCGCTCATTATGGGCATAGGCTGTGATGTAGCCGCTGGGATGACGGATCAGCAGAAGGTTCCCATAGCTCCGCAATTCGTTCCCGGCATACACAACCTCGCCCTCGTCCGCCGCCCTGACAGGCGTGTCGGGGTCGGCGGCGATATTGATGCCGTCATTGCGCTGGCCGCTTCCCATGTCGCCAAACCGTGCGATCACGGGCCCGCGCACGGGCCACATGAAGCTGCGCGACGGCTTTGCCACGACGTGCACCGCGTCGCCTGACCGGTCCCAGGACAGGCCCTGCGGCACCTCCTTCACCGATGGCAGCACGGGCACAAGTCCATTGCTGCTTGCAAGGGGTCGACGATCCACCCCCGTCGGCCCGGCATAAGGCGCATCAGGATCAGGTGGTGCAGGACGCACCGCGGCCCCTGTCACCGTCGCAAGCTGCGGCCGCACGGGCCGATAGATCGCACGTCCCCGGCCACGCGGGATCTGGATGCGCTTGCCCACACGAAGATAATGCGGATCGTCCAGCCTGTTCACGCCCATGATGGCTTCGGCCGACACGCCGAAATCACGCGCGATGGACGTCAATGTGTCCCCGGGCTGAACCCGATAGGTCGTTGTCTCGGCGTGTTGCAGGCGCGGTTTCGCGTACGCGGGCCGCGAGCGGCTCGAGTCGATGGCTGCACACGCGCTGGCCGAAAGCAGCAGTGCCGCGGCAACGAGGACGCGGACCGCCTTCCCGGCCGAAACGCGAGGTGTGCAGCGACGGCGCGGATCATTCCGGCGCTCCATCACGCTTCACTACGCCTTCCAGCATCGGCACGTACTTTACGGGCAAAAGATCCGTGCTCTGACACCCCTGTGCTGTCCGTCTTGCGCGGACTAGCACCTGCCCATGGTCATTCCGATCAACAGGAATAATCATCTGCCCCTTAAGATGGAGTTGATCCAGCAACTCCGCCGGTGGCTCGTTTCGCACGCAACCCCAGACGATGATGCGATCAAACGGCGCTTGTCCGGGCCATCCGCGGGTCCCGTCGCTGATCCTGTAGTCGACATTAAAAAGGAGTAATTTCCTGAGCCGCTCCTGCGCACGCCGTGCGAGTGCCTCGATTCTTTCGATTGTGTAAACACGTTTCGCAAGTTTGGACAGAATGGCCGTCGGATAGCCCGACCCTGTCCCCACTTCCAGGACACGCAAGCCGGGCTTCAGCTCCAGCGCCTGGATCATGTAGGCGATCAGGAATGGCTGCCCGATCACCTGGCCCTCCTCGATCGGCAGCGAGGTATTGTCGAAGGCGCGGTCACGAAAGACCTCCGGCACGAACGCATCCCGCGGCGTGGTCTCCATCGCCGAGAGGACATCGCTGTCCGCAATCCCTCCACGACGCAGCTCCATCAGGAGCTGTATCATGCGGATGTCGGGAACCATCAGGGGCCAGCCGCTGTCAGAGCAGGGACGATGTCGGGCCATCGAGCAGCGGCACCAGCGCCAGGCGCGCCCGCTCCTCGGTCAGGTTCAGGTGGAGCGGTGTCACCGAAATCCGCCCGTCATAGATGGCCCTCAGGTCCGTGCCTTGCGGCGGATTGCTGAGAAAACGCGAGAAGCCCAGCCAGAAATACGGAACACCCCGCCCGTCTGCCCGCTCGAGGATGTTGGTCAGGGACTGGTCCCGCTTGCCCTGTGACGTCACCTCGACCTGCGAGACCTCGTGGGGCTGGCGATCGGGGAAATTCACATTGATCAGCACATCGCGCGGCCACTTGACGGCAAGCAGGCGGCGAATGATGGGCGCGCCAAACCGTTCGCAGCAATCCCAGCGCACCTCTTTTCCGTCATCATAGCTGTAGGCCTGGCTGAGCGCGATCGAGGGGATGCCCAGCGCAGTCCCCTCCATGGCCGCAGCGATCGTGCCCGAATAGGTCACGTCGTCGGCAATGTTGGCCCCGCGGTTCACGCCCGACAGGACAAGGTCCGGCCTCTGGTTCTTGAGAATGTGGTTGATGGCCAGCAGCACGCAGTCGGTCGGCGTGCCCTGCACCGCATAGCGGCGATGGCCCACTTCGCGGATCCTGAGCGGCGAGGTCAGCGTGAGCTTGCGCGAAGCCCCGCTCTCCTCGGTTTCGGGGGCCACCACCCAGACATCGTCCGACAGCGATCGGGCGATCTTCTCGAGCGACACAAGGCCAGGTGCGTTGATCCCGTCATCGTTCGACAGCAGGATCCGGATCGGCAATTTCTCGTCAGCCATGGGGTTTGATCATTTCCTCTCCGCCCATGTAGGGCCTGAGCACCGCCGGGATCGAAATGGATCCATCGGCCTGCTGGTAGTTCTCGAGAACGGCAATCAGCGTGCGACCGACTGCAAGGCCCGAGCCATTGAGCGTATGCACGAAGCGGTTCGACTTGCCATCCGCAGGCTTGAAGCGCGCATTCATGCGCCGCGCCTGGAAATCGCCGCAGTTCGAACAGCTCGAGATCTCGCGGAACGCATTCTGCCCCGGCAGCCAGACCTCGATGTCATGCGTGCGCCGTGCCGCAAACCCCATGTCGCCCGTCGAAAGCACCATCGTGCGGTGCGGCAACTCGAGGCGCTTGAGCACCTCCTCGGCACAGGCCGTCATTCGTTCGTGCTCGGCCACCGACTGTTCCGGCGTCGTGATCGAGACAAGCTCGACCTTCGAGAACTGGTGCATGCGGATCATGCCGCGCGTATCACGCCCGGCGGCGCCTGCCTCCGAACGGAAACAGGGTGTCCACGCCGTGAAGCGCAGCGGCAGCTGGCTCTCGTCGAGGATCATTTCACGCACCTGGTTGGTGAGCGGCACCTCCGAGGTCGGAATCAGCCAGAACCCGTTGGTCGTGCCGAACTGTTCCTCGCGGAACTTCGGCAGCTGCGCCGTGCCGAACATGGCCTGGTCACGCACCAGGAAGGGCGGCACCACCTCCTCGTAGCCGAACGTGCCCGTGTGCAGGTCCAGCATGAAATTCGCCAGCGCCCGCTCGAGGCGCGCAAGCTTTCCACGCAGGATCACGAAGCGCGCGCCCGACATCTTCGAGGCCGCCTCGAAATCCATGAGGCCCAGCGCCTCGCCGATATCGAAATGCTGGCGCGCGGCGAAGTTGACCTGCCGCGGCGCCCCCCACCGGCGCATTTCCTGGTTCGCCGTCTCATCCGCGCCCTCGGGCACGTCAGCGGCCGGCAGGTTCGGGATCGTGCACAGAAGCTCGTTGATGGCCTCTTCGGTCTCACGGACCCTGAGTTCCATCGCCGGGATCTCGTCCTTGAGCCGGGCCACTTCGGCCATCAGGCGCTGCGCCTCGGCCTCGTCCTTTTTGGCCTTGGCCTGCCCGATCTTCTTG
>JBILGJ010000309.1:0-3761 GCA_044351125.1 Micropepsaceae bacterium | reverse complement strand
GGCGCCGCCCCCCTCCCACGCGCGTGCCGCGCGCGTACTCCCCCAAGCGCTATCGCGCCTGGGGGAGATGAGGGTGATATTGTGCGTTGGCACAATGGCCGCAACAATAGCGAGGTTCCTCCATGCGCAATACCAGTGTGATCGTGTTTGACCTTGAGACCGTGCCGGATCTTGGCGCCGTGGCGCGGATCCATGGGCTTGAAGGGCGGCCGGAGGCCGAGGTGCTGGCCGCGTTGGGCGAGGGGTTTCCCAAGCCGCCGTTGCACCAGATCGCCTGTATCGGCGCGCTGATTGCCGAGTGGGCGGGGGATCATTGGAGGACGGCGTCGCTGGGTGCGCCGCATGTGGGGGAGCGCAGCGAAGCCGAGATCATTGCGGCCTTCGTCAAGCGCATCGACGAGCTTGAGCCGACGCTGGTCAGCTTCAACGGCAGCGGCTTCGACCTGCCGGTGTTGCGTTACCGCGCCATGGTACACGGTGTGGCGGCCCCCGGTCTTGCCAAGCGCGATTATTTCTACCGGTTCGGCAAGTCCGCGGTCGATCTCTGCGACGTGCTCTCGTCCTATGGCGGCAGCACGAAGGTCAAGCTCGACGAGCTGGCGCGGACGCTGGGCCTGCCTGGCAAGCCCGATGGGATGGAGGGTTCGCAGGTTGCAACCTATGTGCGCGAGGGGCGCATCGCCGAGGTTGCCCAGTATTGCGAGAGCGATGTGGTCAATACGTACCGGATCTGGCTCAGGCATGAGCTGTTCCGCGGCGAGCTTTCGCCCGATGCGCTGGCGCAGAGCGAGGCGCAGCTCGAGGCGCTGCTGGAGCGGCGGCGAACGCGTCCCTGAATATGGGGACAGGGCGCTGATGTTTTTGCGTTCGCGCGCGTCAACCTGTTGTCAATGATTGGCGCCCTGATACCCCAAAAGGGGTGTGACAATGATGTTCTTCTATTGTTCTTGCATTCGGACCGCCTCGTCACATAAAAGAACATGAGGCGAACATTCGCCTCGCTCCCGACGATGCAAGGAAAATATTCAGAATGATCCAGAACCACGAAACACATGACGAAAGTGTATCTCGTGTAACAGCGCCTTCAATGAATTCAGAGGCTTCGATGGTAAACAACGGGTTGCCGGAAACGGTCCCCGACCGGCGCGTGCGCCTGGTGCCGCGCAGTGACGAGGCCGACGACGTCTTCTTCGAGGTGCTCTCGCTTGGCTATCCGGTCAGCGATGCCGCAGAGCGGGCGCGCTATTGCCGGACGCTCGTCTATCGCTGGCGCCGGCAGGACCGCGACTTTGCCAATCGCTGGCGCGAGGCGTTGCTTGTGTCGCTCGACACGGCGCGCGAGGAAGCCATGCGCCGCGTGTTCGACGGCGTCGAGGAACCGGTGTTCCAGAAGGGGGCCGTCGTTGGAACCCGGCGGAAATACTCTGACCGGCTGCTAATCGAGTGGCTCAAGAACGGGCGGCGCTGGATTGCGCTGTCCGACTGAGGCAAGGCAAAGACAGGATCGATTAACCATGACGGGCGCGGCTTAACGGCCTGCCAAGGCGGGTGTGCTTTACTTGACGGCTAAAACCGGCAGCATGGTGCTGCAACAAAGTGAACCCCCGCGTGGCTGATCGTCCTCTCGAGATCGACCTGAATGCGCCTGTCCAGCTGGCCGATGTGCCGGGCGTGACCGGTGCCGTGTGGCGATGGGGGACAAGCGAGCTGCAGGCGCTGTTGCCGCAGCGCCTGCAACGCGCGGTGCCGCGCGCGCCTGCCATCACGCTGCTTCATTGCGGGGACAGTGTGTGGCGCTTTGAAGACGGCAACGGGCAGGGCCAGAGTTTTGCGGTCGATCCGGGCGTGCCCGACAAGGACCTGGCGCGCGAGATCCTGGGCGGATCGGCTGGCTTCAGCCTGAAGCGGCTTGCGGTTGTGCTGCCTGCGGGGCAGGTGTTGCGACGGCGGATCGAGCTGCCGCTGGTGCCGGAGCGGCAGCTGCTCCCGGCGGTGGCGCTGCAGGTGGACCGGCTTACGCCCTTCAAGCCCGAGACCGTGCGCATGGCCGTCAGGCTTGTCGAGCGCGATGCTGTCGAGGGCAAGCTTGTCGTCGATTGCGTGTTCGTGCCGCGCAGCCTCAGTGATGGCCTTGAACAGCGGCTCTCGGGACTTGGCTTCTCGGTCGAGCGCTTCGACGTTGCGGATGAAGGCGGGCAGCCGCTGGGGTTCAATCTGGTGGCGCCCGAGGCGCTTCCGGCCGAGTCGGGGCCGCCCTGGGGCAAGCTTGCGCTGGTGGCGATTGCGGTGGCTGCGTGGTGGCTTGCGGGCCTGATGGTCGAGACTGCGCGCGAGCAGGAGATCGCGGGCTGGCAGGAGCGCGTCGATGCGCTGAGGCCGCAGGCGGCCCGCAGCGTGGCCTTGCGTGCGCGTCTTGAGGGTCTCGCGCAACCGGCCGCATTGGCCGCGGGCCATCGGGGCGATGCGGTGCTTTCGGTGCTGCAGGAGCTGACACGGATCGTGCCGGACACGGCGCGGCTGACAGAATTCGACCAGGAGGGCGGGCGCGTGCGGATTGCCGGCGTGGCGCAGGAGGCGGCGGCCCTGATCCCGCTGCTTGAGGCCTCGCCCCGGTTCCGGGATGTGCGCTTCCTCTCGCAGGTCATGCGGGTGGCCGAGACGAACAACGACCGGTTCGAGATCGGGATCACGCTGGAGGAGGGCAAGCCGTGAAGCTGGTTCTGTCCCCACAGCGCCAGCGCCTGCTGGCCCTGGCCATGCTGGCGGTGGTTGTGCTGCTGGCCTTCCAGCTGGTGCTGTGGCCGCTCTGGGAGGCGGCGCAGCTGCATGGGCAGCGCGTTGCGCTGCTGCGCCGGCAGGTGCAGGCGATGGAGGCTCTGGTGGAGGCGCGCCCGGCGTTCGAGGCTGCGGCCGCGAAGCTTGGCGCCAATGCCGAGCTGCAGGCGCTGACGCTTTCGGGCGAGAGCGCTGCCATCGGCGGGGCCCAGTTACAGGGACAGCTTACACAGATTCTGACTGCGGCGCCTGCGTCGGTCACCAGTGCGCAATTGCTGCCGGAGGAAAAGGCCGGGGCGCTGACGCTGGTCCGCATGCAGATGGCGGCCGAGACCGACATGCGGGGTCTCGTGAAGGCGCTTCATGAGATCGGTGGTGCGCGGCCGCTGCTTGCGGTCGACAGGATCGCGGTGCGGGATCCGGATGGCGTGTTTGCCATGAAGCCCGAGGCGGTCCTGTCCAACCGGCTGACCGTCGAGATGGTGGTGGCGACCCACATGCGTGCACCATGAAGCTGTTCACCTCACAGGGCGCCTTCGGGCGCGTCATGGCATGGATCACGGGGCTTGCGATCGTTGCCGGTGGCCTGAGCTTCCTGCCGTCGCCCTTCGGGTTGGCCGGTGCGTTCTCCTCGCCGCCTGTTCCGGCGGTGAAGGCGGTCGGGCCGGTGAAGCTGGCGGCGCTGCCGCCGCTTGAGGCCTATGAACCGCTGCTGCGGCGTCCGCTCTTCAACCCGGCGCGGGTGCCCGATCCGTTGTTGCCGGCTGCCACGGTGGCTTCTGCTGCTCCGGCGGCGTCGTCACTGGGGGATCTCGGGCAATACCGGGTGGTAGGCATCGCGGGCGACAGCCAGACGCGGGTCGCGCTGGTGCGCAAAGGCGAGGGGGACGTCCGTACCCTGAAACCTGGGGACAGTTTGGATGGCTGGATCGTGAGGGCCATTAACGAGCGCGGCGTCTCAATCAGTGGTGGTGGGCGCACGGAAA
>JBILGJ010000308.1:0-3765 GCA_044351125.1 Micropepsaceae bacterium | reverse complement strand
GGGCCGAAGGATCGGAATCGCGCTTTGCCGCAAATGACTACGCGCTGCTCTGGCGCTCGCTCGAGAAGACCGCCGCGGCCGGCCATCTGACGCCCACCGATCGCGCCGCCTTCATCGAAGCCTGGGGCAAGCCCGGCGCGCTGACCGGCATGTTCAACTGGTACCGCGCCATGCGCCTCGATCCGCCAAAGCCCGGCGCTGCCGCCGCGACCGCAGACCTCTACGACGATGCCGCGCTGACCGTGCGCGTGCCGACCCGCGTGCTCTGGGGTCTTCAGGACGAGGCCCTCCTCCCCGGCTGCGTGGAGGGGCTCGAGCGCTGGGTTCCCGACCTCGAGGTCCGCACCGTGCCCGACGCCGGCCACTGGATAGTCTACGAAAAGCCGGCCCTGGTGACCGAAAGCCTCCGCCACTGGCTCCGGGCCTGAAGGGCAGGGCGGTTTTCCGCCATTTTCGATCATCACCCTGAGGCGCCTTGGCCGTTTGACAGGGCAGGCCCGCCCCTCTAAAACCGCGCCTCTTCCGCAATCACGGAAGAAAGAAAAGCACCCGCGGCAGGGAAGCCCCTGCCTGTCGGCCCGGCATTTTGGGGCAGAGGAGGGCGCGTTTCCATCTTTTGCAACTTTGAACGCAAGGAAACTGCGATGACGAAGCGTATTCAGGCGAAGTACAAGATCGACCGCCGCATTGGCGACAACCTCTGGGGTCGCCCCAAGAGCCCGCAGAACAAGCGCGAATACGGCCCCGGCCAGCACGGCCAGCGCCGCAAGAACAAGACGTCGGACTACGGCGTCCAGCTCAAGGCCAAGCAGACCCTCAAGGGCTATTACGGCAACATCACCGAGCGCCAGTTCCGCAAGATCTACGCCGAAGCCCAGCGCCGCCGCGGCGACACGGGTGAAAACATGATCGGCCTGCTCGAGCGTCGCCTCGACGCGGTCGTCTATCGCGCCAAGTTCGTGCCGACGGTCTTCGCCGCCCGCCAGTTCGTCAACCACGGCCACATCGACGTGAACGGCCGCCGCGTGAACATCCCGAGCTATGTCGTCAAGGAAGGCGACGTGATCTCGGTGCGCGAGAAGGCCCGCGGTTTCGAGACGGTCGCCGTCGCCGTGCAGCTGCCCGAGCGTGACGTTCCCGACTACATCGAAGCCGATCACTCCAAGCTGACGGCAAAGTTCCTGCGCACGCCCAAGCTGTCGGACGTGCCGTATGCCGTGAAGATGGAACCGAACCTCGTGGTCGAATTCTACTCGCGCTGATAAGGCGCGCACCGCGAATGCAGAAGGAGGGGCTCTACCCCTCCTTTTTTGTTGCCCGCAAGTTCTGCAACATCAGTGCCGCAGCGCCCGCTGGAACATGTCTGCGTCCACATTGCCGCCGGACAGGACCACGCAAACCGTCTTGTCGCGTGCATCCACCTTGCCCGCGAGAAGCGCCGCCAGCGCCACCGCTCCACCCGGCTCGACCACAAGCTTCATCTCGAAGAAGGCGTGCGCCATCGCAGCCAGGGCCTCGGCGTCGCTGACCGAAACGGCAGACGCGCCAGAAGCCTGGAGAAGCGGGAACGTCAGCGCCCCGGGCTGTGCCGCCATCAGCGAGTCGCATATCGAGACGCGCCCGTCCGGGTTCGACATGCGCGTGCCCGAAGCAAGCGAGCGGGCAAGATCATCATGTGTTTCCGGCTCGACCGCGATGACCCGCGTGCGCGGCGAGAGCGCCGCCATTGCCGTTGCGATGCCCGCCGCAAGCCCGCCACCCGAACACGGCACCAGCACAAGATCGAAGGCAAGGCCCTGCCGTGCGGCGTCTGCCACAAGCTCGAGCCCGATTGTTCCCTGTCCCGCAATCACATGAGGGTCATCGAACGGAGGCACAAGCACAAGGCCGCGCTCGTTCGCAATCCGCTGGCCGATCGCAACACGATCCTCCTTCACACGGTCATAGAGCACGACCTCGGCACCATGGTTGCGCGTGTTCTCGATCTTCAGGCGCGGGGCATCCGACGGCATGACGATCACAGCCGACGTGCTCATGTCGCGCGCCGCGCAGGCCACCGCCTGCGCATGATTGCCGGATGAATAGGCGACGACACCACGCCTGCGCTCGCCTTCCGTAAGTAGCGACAGGCGGCTCATCGCCCCGCGGAACTTGAACGAGCCCGTGCGCTGCAGCACTTCAGGCTTCGCGAAGACCCACGCGCCCGCAATGCGGCTGGCGGCCGGGGCATCGACAAGAGGCGTACGAACCGCCCGCCCGCGCAGGCGCAGGCTGGCAGCGCGGATATCGTCGAGGCTGAGGCTCACGCGGCCTCTGGATTGATGCCCTTCTCGACCATGAAGGGCCGCAGCTCGCCACTCTCGAACATCTCGCGGATGATATCGCAGCCGCCGACGAACTCGCCCTTCACATAGAGCTGGGGGATGGTCGGCCAGTTCGAGAAGTCCTTGATCCCCTGACGGATTTCCGGATCGGCCAGCACATTGACGCCTTTGTACTTCACGCCGATGTGGTCGAGGATCTGCACAACCGTCGCCGAGAACCCGCACTGCGGCATCCCTGGCGTGCCCTTCATGAACAGCACGATGTCATTGGCGTCGATGTCGGACTTGATGCGGTCGAAAGCGTTGGCCATGGCCGAAAACCCCGGTTTTGTGCCAGAGAGATAGGAGCCTTTCCCCAAGGCGTCAAGGACGCTAGGGCGCGCGAGGACAAAGGTCCTTCAGCGAGCCCGCTTGCGGCCGATTTTGCGAGCCATGGCCTTCAGCATGCCTATCACGACCCTCTCGTGGTCGAGCGCCTTGCCGCCTTGTGTCGTAGCCCGGCCCAGCGCCAATCCGATCATCGTCTCGCAGGCCAGCCGGTAGAAAGCCTGTACCTCCTTGCTCGTGCCAATCAGCCGCTTCAGCCGGTCACTCGCCTCGATCGAGAAGAGCTGCTTGTACCTGTCGATGGCTGGCCTGAGCCCTTCAGCGAGCGCAGGTTCGTTCCGCGCGGCCAGCCACACTTCGATCACCGCCTTGAACTCCGGCCGGCTCAGCCGCGCCCAAGCATCGTCAATCCACGCGTCAAGCCTGCTGAAAGGCCGCGCGCGCGAGGGCTTGAGAAAGCATCGGTCGTAGGTGTCGCTCATTGCAGCCGCCAGCAATTGCGGCAGGTCTGCGAAATGGTGGTGCAGCGCGCCACGCGTCACGCCTGCCCGCCGGCACACCTCCACCGTCGTCGTGCGCGCGTAACCGCTCTCGATGAGGCTCGCGAGCGTGGCGCCGATCAGGCGCGCGCGCATGTCGGAGGAGCGGTCGGCCTGCGTTCGGCGTTCTACGGCAATCGAAGCACGCATGCTGTACCTTTCGGCCCTATACTGGACAACATACATACATAAATGTATGTAACATGAAAAGTCCTCAAGCCGGATGTCCAGCATGACAGCAGTCCAGACCCGCAACGTGATCTGCTCAAGTTGCGACATCCAGTGCACCGTCCACGCAAAAGTGGTCGATGGGCAGGTGGTGCGCATCCACTCGTCCGACAATCCGGTCTTCCGCGACAATATCTGCATGAAGGGCGTCTATGCGCCCAAGGGTTTCGCGCATCCCGACCGGATCCTCTATCCGCTGAAACGCGTGGGTGCGCGCGGCTCGGGCAAGTTCGAGCGCGTGACCTGGGACGAGGCGAACGCCGACATCGGTGCGCGCCTCAAGGTGATCATCGCGCAATACGGACCCGAGGCGATCGCCGTCTCGACCAGCGACTGGAACACCTCGA
>JBILGJ010000048.1:0-12165 GCA_044351125.1 Micropepsaceae bacterium | reverse complement strand
TCATCACCGGACAGGCGACCCGATGCCAGACGCCCTGATCGATGCCATCGAGGCGGCGGCCGCGTTCGATCGCGTCATCAGCGTCGGGGTCGAGTACCTGGCCCCTGCCATAGTTGACCTGCGCATGAACCTCGCCGCCGATGGCGGTGATGTCGATCCAATGACAATCGAGCGCGAGGTGTATTCAGAACTCGGAATGCCGGCCATGATCGACCCGGTCATGCGCCTGCCTCACCAGGCCCACAGCTTTACTGATGCCTACGCTGCAGGGCTTTACGTCTATCTCTGGGCAGACGTCCTCGTGGCCGACGTGCTTGAGGCATTCGAGGCGGCGCCCGGCGGCCTCTATGACGAAACCGTCGCAAGGCGCTGGCGTGACACCATCCTGTGCGCAGGCGCGCACGTCGCGGGCGAGCAGGCCTTCCGCGATTTCCGGGGACGCGACCCGGACTCCAACGCGCTCCTGCGGCGCTTTGCACTGGCCTGATACGAGGTCCGACCACATGCCACCTTCACCATCTCAGCAACTCGCAGCCCTTGCTGAGCGCTATTGGCGCTTCGAATGCGAGGAGATCCCCCTGACAGCCGTCATGGCGGGCGAGGAAACGAAAGACGCGGTGGTATTCCGCGAGTCCGCCGCCGACCACGAGCGTCGCAACGCACGCGCAGGCGCACTGCGCGTTGAACTCGACGGGATCGATGCCACGGCGCTCTCAGGCACCGAACGCGCGACCGTCGCAATACTCGACCACGAACTTGATCGCTTGCGACGGCTGCATGATGTCAAGGCCCACCTGCGACCTTCGATCTTCCCGGCAGGGCCCGACTTCACGACCGTGTTCTGGGCCAATTCCACCGGCTTTTCCGATGCCGACGGCGCGCGGCGATTCACCGACCGCTTGGCAATGCTGCCGGCCTACATGGCCGATGCAATGGAGAACTTGCGCCTCGGGCACGCGGCGGGCTACCGCTATCCGCAGGCAGTGCTGGAATGCGCAAAGGCAAACACCCGCGCCCTGATCGCAGGCAAGCCAGAGGCATCACCATGGCTGAGCCCGTTCCGCCGCACCGTGGCGAAGAGCCCCGTGATCGATGGCGAACGCAACCGCGCGGAAGTGATTGTCCGCGATGGACTGTTCCCGTCGCTGCAGGCATTTGCGAACCTGCTCGAGACAGAGCTTGCCGATGGCGCACGCACGTCACTTTCCTGTGCCGCGACGGATGATGGCAAGGAACACTACCGGGTTCTGGTCAAATGGTTCACGACGACCGACATGACGCCCGGGCAGATCCACGAACTCGGACTTGCCGAGGTCGAGCGCATCAGCAGGGAGATCGATGCCGTTGCCGCTGATGCCGGCTTCGCCGGAAATGTCGACGGATATCGCCACCACCTGGTGAACGACAAGGCCTTCCGCGCAACGTCCGCAGACGATCTGCTGGGCCTTGCTGAGCGTACCTGCAAGCGGATCGACGGTAAGATCCCGGCATTCTTCAGCCGCGTCCCGCGCATGACCTATGGTGTTGACTCGATCCCGCCAGCGATGGCGGCCGCCATGCCGCCGGCCTATGCACAACCCAACCCCGGCGACCGCTCATCCGCCGGCATCTTCTGGGTAAGCAGCCTGCCCGAAAAGTGCCCGACCTACATCATCCCGGCCGTGGCCGTGCACGAAGCATGGCCCGGCCACCTGATGCATATCGGCCTGATGCAGGAAATCGACGAACTGCCGATGTTCCGGCGCCATGGCGCCATCAAGTACACGGCCTGCATCGAGGGCTGGGCACTCTATTGCGAGCAACTCGGCCTCGAGCTGGGCATCTACCAGACGCCTCACCATCATTACGGCCGGCTCGAGATGGAGATGTGGCGTGCCGCACGCCTCGTCGTGGATACAGGCATCCACTGGTACGACTGGAGCCGCGAACAGGCGATCGACTACATGGCCGCGCGGCTCACTTTGTCGCGCGCCACAATCGCCGCAGAGGTCGATCGCTACGCCGCCCTGCCCGCGCAGGCGCTGGGCTACCAGATCGGGGGGCTGAAGGTCCGGGGTCTGCGCGCAAAGGCCGAGAAGACGCTGGGACCCCGCTTCAACCTGCGCGCATTCCACGAGGTCGTGATGACAGCCTGCGCCGTTCCGCTGCCAGTGCTCGAAGCCATTGTCGACGACTGGATCGCCCTTCAAGACCGGGGCTGATCGCTAGGATGCGTTCCACTGTATGAACGCCTCGGGCCTCATGCGTGCAAGGGCAGGAACCTTGGCATCCGGTGCCGGATAGCCAACGGGAAATACAATGAAGGGTTTCTCGTTGCTACCACGACCGAGGAGCTCACGCAGGAACCCCATCGGGTTTGGCGTATGGGTCAGCGTTACAAGACCCATCGCATGGATGGCCGCGATGAAGAGGCCTGCCGCTATTCCAGCACTCTCGTCGACGTAGTAATTCTTGCGATGTGAACCATCAGGATTGATCCCGAATTTTTCCGCAAAGAGCACGACGATCCATGGAGCGACCGTCATGTGCTCTTTTATGTGATCCGTCCCCAGCACATGCAGTGCCTCGCGCCATTCAGCCGTCATGCGCTCCTTGTAGGTCTTCAATTCCTCGATCTCGGCAGCCTCACGCAGTCTGGCCTTGATGGCGGGGTCGTCGATCGCAACAAAGCGCCAGGGCTGCCTGTGGGCACCCGACGGTGCCGTTCCGGCAGTCAGCATGGCCAATTCGATCAGGCGGCGCGGCACAGGCTCGCTCGAGAAGTGTCGTGTTGTCCGACGGCGCCCCATGTCTTCGTAGAAAGCCTGGGCGCGCGCGACCATTTCGCGTTCTGGATAGCGTCGGTAGTCAGGCAGCGGTATGAATTCCGGCTGAGGCAGGTGGGACGTCAACCGCTTGTAGTCAAACTCCTCTTCCTTCGTCATTTCCAGCTCTCCCGCGCGACCCGCATGAAGTTTCCGCCAAGGATCTTCCTGATGTCCCGGGTTGCGTAGCCTTTCCGGATCAGGCACTCGGTGATATCTGCCAGCTGCTCCGGCGGAACGAGCCCAGGCCCCAACGTGTAGCCTTCCGATTGGGGAAACAGGTGAGGGTTCTTGCGCTGGTATTCCAATAGTTCTTCCTGGTCGAAAACATAGTCGAGCCCGAGGCCCGCATGATCCGGGCCCACCAGCTGGACCACGTAATCGATGTGCCGGGCAAACGTTTCGGAACGGGTGTCGTTGGGCCCGAGAAAGATGCCGATCCCGTTGATGCCCACGACGCCGCCTGTCTTCGCGCAGGCCCTGATCGCCTCGTCCCGAATGTTGCGCTTGTGGTTCCAGAGCGCCTGCGGGTTGGAGTGAGAGAAGATCACCGGCTTGCTCGAGCGGTTCATCACGTCCATCGTGGTGCGATAGCCGGTGTGACTGCAGCAGGGTACCATGCCGACACGGTTCATTTCGTCGATGACTTGACGCCCGAACTTCGTCAGCCCCGTTTCCTCGTCCTGGCAGCCGCCGCCCAGCAGATTGTTCCGGTTATAGGCCATGAGCATCCAGCGAACGCCGAGGTCGTAATAGAACTCCACCATCGAAAGTCGTCCGTCGAGCGCAGAACCGCCTTCGATGTCGAAGTGGATGCCGAGGCGTCCCGTCCGTCGCGCCGCGCCGATGTCCTTCACGGTATCGATGAGCAGGTACTTGTCATCATGCGCTTTGATCCATTGCCTGAAGTGCGCAAGCATAGCCACCGTGTTGGTCCAGGGTTCGGCGTCAAATCCGGCATTGAGGCTCACCACATCAAAACCGGCTTTCTTGTATCGGGCGAGTTGCGGCAGGAATTTCGTGTCGTTGGGACGAAGCGGCATGCAGCCGTGATTGTCCCAGGCAAGGGACCCCTCAATCAGCCGTTTGGCGTTAATCTTTGCCATGCTCTCCGATCTCCGAAAGCCCGTACCAGTCCATCACGTATGAAATCCCGGCCATGGCAGGCCGACAACAGCCGGTACCCAAAGACAACAGCCGGTACCCAAAATAGAGCACCAACTCGGCGAATGCGCAATCACGATACAGTGATGTATTGACAGTTTCGGGAAACTCAACCTAACGTTGCTGCAATCTGGTCAAGTGTAACTTAAGCGTTCGGCAGCGATGTGCCGGAAAAGCCAATTGGGGGGCAGACATGACAAGGAAAATTCTATTCTCGGCAACATCGGTACTGGCCCTTCTGGCGGTCGCCGGCACGGCATCGGCACAACCTGCCACGGGTGCGGCCGCTCCCGAAGCCAAGGAAACCGTCGAGAAGGTTGTCGTGACCACGCAGCGTCGAAGC
The DNA here is from genome assembly GCA_044351125.1 of Micropepsaceae bacterium. GTDB lineage: Bacteria > Pseudomonadota > Alphaproteobacteria > Micropepsales > Micropepsaceae > SZUA-430. The sequence goes on along the minus strand of JBILGJ010000048.1, from coordinate 7,854 downwards.
CAGCGCCTGCTTGAGGTGCCGGCCTCGGTCACCGCAGTCACCGCCGCCGAAATCGAGGCGCGCAACGTGGAATCCCTGCAGGACATGCAGTCAGCAGTTCCCGGTCTCGCCATCAGCCAGTCGAGCGCAGGCTTCGAGCGCGTTGAACTGCGCGGCATCGCCCAGCAGGCAGGCGCGCCGACAGTAGGCCTCTACCTCGACGAAATGTCGATTGCCCCCCGCGGCGTAGCCGCTGGCCCCTCGATCCGAATTTTTGACCTCGAGCGCATCGAGATTGCACGCGGCCCGCAGCCGACCCTATACGGCGAAGGCTCGATGGGCGGCACGATCCGCTACATCACGGCCGCACCGAACCTGACCGACATCGAAGGCCGCGCCAAGGCGCAGGTCGGCTTCATCGAGGATGGCGACATCTCTCAGGTCTACCAGGGCGCACTCAGCGTACCGCTGGTAAAGGACAAGCTCGCGATCCGCGCTGCCGCGCAGTTCGAGGACACGGGTGGCTTCATCGACACCCCGCGTGGCAAGGACCGCAACGGGGTCGAGTTCAGCACCTTCCGCGCCAAGGCACTGTTCCAGCCGAGCGACCAGTTCTCAGGCTCGCTGCTGTGGGTCTATCAGGACATGGACCAGGCCGAGAAGGACTACGGCACGAACGCGCGCGTCTACCTCGACGCCACGGGTTTCGGCGAAGCCACGAGCGACGAGCAGTCGATCGGCAACCTCGTGCTGAACTACGATGCCGGCGCCGTGACGGTCACGGGCTCAAGCGGCTATTTCTCTCGCCAGACGACCACGGATGACTTCTTCGGCGTGTTCGCCTTTGGCTCGCGCACTTTTGGCGAGTCAACGCGCACCACACAGGAACTGCGCGTCACATCCAACAGTGAAGGACCGTTCCGCTATCTCGCAGGGCTCACCTATACCGATTACGAAGAGACGCGTAAGTCCGCTGATGTGGTCCTGACGATCCCGCCCACCCCGGCGCTGGGTCGCCCCGACGATTTCGACTCCAGGATGTGGGCGTTCTATGCCGAAGCCGGCTATGACTTCGGAAAGGTCGAACTGACGGTCGGCGGTCGCTACTTCGAGGATGACCAGACCCGCGTGCTCCGGTCGCCCTTCGCCTCTCCAACCGAACGAAGCGATACGCAGAAGTTCTCGTCATTCAATCCGCGGATCAACCTGTCATACACGCTCGACAATGGCGGGCTCCTGTACGCCAACGCAGCCAAGGGCTTCCGCACGGGTGGTTTCAACAATCCCTCGCTCGTCCCTGTCGGCGGCGCAATCGACTTCGATCCGGAAGGCCTCTGGTCTTACGAAATCGGCACCAAGCAGAAGCTCCTCGACGGCAAGCTGATCGTGGATGCCTCAGTCTATCGCAATGAATGGTCTGACGTGCAGATCCCCGTGCCCGGCACGTCACTGTTCCAAGGTTACACGATCAACGGCGGCAAGGCTTCCGGCTGGGGCGCTGACCTGGCCCTGACGGGTCGCGCAAACGAATACCTCTCGCTGACCGGCACGTTGAGCTGGACCGACATGCAGTATGACACGGCCAGCATCAACAATCTTCCCGGCGACCCGCTGGACCTTGTGCCGGCGTGGACGGCATCGATCTCCGCAGACTACCGCCGCCCGATCGGCGACAACATGGAGTTCTTTGGCCGCGTCGACTACGGCTACAAGGGCGAGGTGCAGAGCACGTTGCGCAGCCTCACCCCGCTTCTCGGCTTCTTCCCGCCGGGGTCGGTGGTGGATATCGCGGTCATTCCGGGCCACGAAAAGGTCAACGCCCGCTTCGGCATCGACATCGCCGGTGTCGCGAATGGCCCGCTGACGATCTACCTGTTCGGCCAGAACCTCACGGACGACGATACGCCGGTCTATGCGGCAGGCACCGTCGTGCCGGCAAAGGGTCCGCGTCCGCGGCCCCGCACGATCGGTATAGGCGCGTCGGTCGCATTCTGACCAGCACGCAGGGCGAAGGGTGGCAGGTCCGGGCCGCCCTTCGCACCCTCCTCTCCTACTCGAAACCTGTAAGGATCCGGAAGTACAGGTCTGCGAGCTCAAGGCGTGAGTTCCTCGCCTCCTTCACGCCCATCGCATAGTATCCGACCTGATGGTAGTACGTGACGCGCGCGCGAATGTTGGCTTCGGCCTCGTCGTAACCCGCATCCTGGAACAGGCGCTGGAAAGCCTGGATACGCTCCTCGTCAACCTCCCGCACCAGGCGCGCCACTTTTGGAGAGGTCCGGGCCCATTCGCGCATGGCGATGTCATAGGCCGGGCTGTAATCGATCTCGTCGAGCCAGACGGCCATGAGTTTGCGGAACCGCTGCACAGGCGTACCGGGTCCGTTGAGCGCTGCAAGCGTCGACCGGCTGTTGTTCTGTCGCCAGTCCTGCATCAGCAGGTTAAGGAGTTCGCCATGGCTCTTGAAGCGCCAGTAGAAGCCGCCGCGCGTGACGTTGCTGTCCTTGGCGAGCCGGTCGATCTTGACCGCCGAGATACCCTCATCGATGAGCACGCGACGCGCGGCATCGAGCCAGTCCTCGCGCATCAGGGATGCCCGCCCGCCCGAAGATTCGGGCTGCGGCCGGCTGCTGCGCCCGGTCGATCTTGTCTTGGTGAGATTGGTCATGAGCCGTTGAACGTTAGCCCAACGGTCCGGACATGCCAACGTGCCACCCCCGTTCCGGGCCCGAAACTGCCCCTGCGGATTGACAGGTTCGAACACCGATGTGTACTTTCGGTGCCACAATGTTCCTGAAATTGGCGGTTCTTTCGGAGGGGGCGGACATGGCAGGCATCGCCGCGCGCACATCGTCCCCGGGCCGGGGCCACCCCGTTGCGACCCCGATTTCATCTCGCCCGACGCAGTCCGCGCAGCGCGGCGCCCACGAATGAAAGAATACTCAGCGTTCCGTTTGCTGTGGGAAGGACTGCGTGGCCACGCGGGTTGGAAACCCGCATGGCGTTCACCCGCACCCAAGGCGAAATATGACGTGGTCATCGTCGGCGGCGGCGGACACGGCCTCGCCACGGCCTATTACCTGGCCCGTAACCACGGCGTAACCCGCGTCGCGGTCCTCGAGCGCGGATGGATCGGGGGCGGCAACACCGGCCGCAACACAACCGTGATCCGCTCCAACTACTACTACCCCCAGAGCATCGCGCTGTACGAGTTGTCGCTCAGGCTCTACGAAGGCCTGTCGAGCGACCTGAATTACAACGTCATGTTCAGCCAGCGCGGCATGTTCGTATGTGCCCACAGCCGCCACCAGATGGAGGCGATCACGCGCTGGGTAGGCGCCCTGCAGGCACAGGGTGTCGACACAAGGATGGTCGATCGGGCCGAAATAGAGCAGCGCGTGCCCTCGTTCCACACCCGCCATCCGCGCTACCCAACGCTCGGTGGCTTCAAGCAGGAACGCGCCGGCACAGCGCGCCACGATGCAGTCGCGTGGGGCTACGCCCGGGCCGCCGACAGGCTTGGCGTCGACATCATCCAGAACTGCGAGGTCACAGGCTTCCGCAGGAACAGCACTGGCCGGATCGTCGGTGTTGACACCGCGCAGGGCGCCATTTCAGCCGACGCCGTGGTCCTGTCTGTCGCCGGAAACTCGACCGCCCTCTGCCACGAGGCAGGCTTCCGCCTGCCCGTATCGAGTTACGCGCTCCAGGCCTTTGTGACCGAACCGCTGAAGCCCGTTCTCGACGTCGTCTCGTGGTCGCTTGTTTCCGGCGTCTATGTCAGCCAGTCCGACCGGGGTGGCCTCGTCTTCGGCGGCGGGCTCGACCTCTACAATTCATATGCCCAGCGCGGCAACACGCCGGTAGCGATGAAGGTCATCGGCGGGCTCGCCGAATTCTGGCCCTCGTTTGCCAACGCACGCATCCTGCGCCAATGGGCGGGCACAGTCGATGTTGTGCAGGACTCAAGCCCCATCCTCGGTGAGACGACCGTGCCAGGCCTCTATATCAACTGTGGCTGGGGCACCGGCGGCTTCAAGGCGATACCGGCCGGTGGCTGGCTGTTGGCGCACCACGTAGCGACCGGCAAGCCCCATGACATCGCACAACCCTTCGGCTACCGGCGCTTCGAAACCGGCGCACTGGTCGATGAAGCCGCCGGCGCCGGCATCGAGCACTGACGGGGACATGACACGATGCTGCTGATCCCCTGCCCCTTCTGCGGTCCGCGCGCCGAGCCCGAATTCCGGTGCGCAGGCGAAAGCCACATCGCCCGCCCACCCCTGTCATGCACCGACGCCGAGTGGGCGAACTACCTCTACATGCGCCAGAACCCGAAGGGCATCCATTACGAGCGATGGCTGCACGTCACCTGTGGCCTCTGGTTCAACGTGGCGCGCAGCACGGTTTCGCACGAGATCAGGGCCGTCTACGCCATCGATGCGCCAAAGCCGGAGCAAGCCTGATGGCACAGGCAAGACGACTTGCATCCCCCGGACGTATCGACCGCACGCGGCCGGTCACCTTTTCCTTCAATGGCAGCCTCTACGAGGGTTGTGCTGGCGATACGCTGGCCTCTGCCCTCCTCGCAAACGGCGTGGGCCTCGTGGCGCGGTCATTCAAGTATCACCGCCCGCGGGGCATCGTCGGCGCCGGGCTCGACGAGCCCAACGCGATCGTCGATGTCATCGTCCGCGGCATCCGCCTGCCCAACCTGCTGGCAACCGAGATCGAGCTGACCGAGGGCCTTGAAGCCTTCTCCGTGAATGCCTGGCCCTCCCTGTCATTCGACATCGGCAGCATCAACAACCTGCTCGGATCGTTCCTGCCGGCGGGCTTCTATTACAAGACTTTCTTCCTCCCGCACTGGCACTTCTATGAATGGGCCATCCGGCGTGCAGCCGGTCTGGGCCGGCTTTCTCCCGGCCATGAGACGCCGCGAGTCGATCACTGTCATGCGCATTGCGATGTGCTCGTGGTTGGTGGCGGACCCGCCGGCATCGAGGCCGCCACCACCGCCGCCGCTCAGGGCGGGCGCGTCATGCTGGTCGAACGCGACCATGAACCGGGTGGCTCGGCCCTCTGGCGCACGGGTGCCGCCAGCATCGAGGCCAGTCTTTCGAAACTGCGCAACGCTTCAAATGTGACGATCCTCACGCGCACCGTGGCGGCCGCCTTCCACGATCACAACATGCTCATGCTGGTCGAGCGCGATCCCGCCACGATGCACCAGCGCGTCTGGCACGTCCGCGCGGGCGAGGTCATCCTTGCAACCGGCGCCCTCGAGCGACCGCTGGTCTTTCCGGGAAACGACCGGCCGGGCATCATGCTGGCCTCGGCCGTCGAGCAATATGTCAACCGCTATGCCATCAAGCCCGGCACGCGCGCGCTCGTCGTGACCAACAACGACAGTACCCTCGCCGTGGCTGAAACCCTCGCCGGGGCGGGCATAACCGTAGAAGCGATCGTCGATACAAGGCCTGCACCAACTGTCGCGCGCGACAGCCCTCCGGTGATCAGCGGCAGCATCACGCAAACCCGCGGCGCCCATGGCGTGACGGGAGCGCGGATCCGCAAGAGCGACGGCGAGGAACGCGATATCGCCTGCGACCTGATTGCCATGTCGGGCGGCTGGACGCCCACCATCCAGCTTTTCGTGCAATCCGGCGGCAAGTCCCGCTTTGATCCTGAGACAAGCGCCTTTGTGCCCGCTTCATCCATGACATCCGTCCGGGTGGTCGGTAGCGCCAGCGGAGAAGGCCTGCCCGAAGCTCCAAAGGCCACGCGCCTTCCAGGGCGCCAGAAGGCCTTTGTCGACTTCCAGGCCGACGCGACGATCGACGACCTCGACCTGGCCGCCCGCGAGAACTTCGTGTCGGTCGAGCACGCAAAGCGCTACACGACGCAGGGCATGTCGACCGACCAGGGCAGGACCAGCAACGCAAACGCTGTCGCGCTCCTCGCCGCCGCCACTGCACGCGCGCCCGGGTCCGTGGGCACCACGCGCCACCGCCCCCCTTTCACACCCGTGAGCGTGGGCGCCTTCGCCGGCCACCGGCGCAACCTTCTCTATCGCCCGCAGCGACGCACGCCGATCCATGGCTGGCACGCATCCATGGGCGCGACATTCGAGGAATTCGGCGAATGGCTGCGGCCCGCATTCTTCGGACCCGACCGCGAGGCCGCCTTGCAGCGCGAGACTCTGGCAGTGCGAAACGCCCTCGGCATGTTTGACAACACGCCACTCGGCAAGATCGAAGTCGTAGGCCCCGATGCCGCCCGCTTCCTGGACTTCATCTACGCCAACACCATGTCCACGCTGAAGCCGGGCCACTGCCGTTATGGCCTGATGCTGAACGAGCAGGGCGTGATCATCGACGACGGCGTGGCAGCACGCCTCGCCGACGATCATTTCTGGGTCGGCACGACCAGCGCCGGCGCCTCCCGTATCGCCGCCATGCTCGATGAATGGCTGCAATGCGAGTTCCTGAACCATCGCGTGATCGTGGCGCCGGTCACGGCCAGCTGGGCCGTCCCGACAATCACGGGGCCGCGCGCGCGCGACGTGCTCGCCGCCCTGAAACCCGATTTCGACATCTCGGCAGCCGCATTTCCGCACATGACTTTCCGCGAGGGAAAGGTAGCTGGCATTCCGGTCCGTGTGTTCCGCGTGAGCTTCACCGGCGAGATTTCCTACGAGCTCTGCGCACCGGCCGACCGCGGCGCCGAGCTGTGGCAGGCCCTCGCCGACGCGGGCACGGGCGCAGGCGGACTGCCGGTGGGCGTGGATGCATGGATGGTGCTGCGCACAGAGAAGGGCTACGTGCACATCGGCACCGACACGGATGGCACCACGACGCCCGATGACATCGGCTGGAGCCACATCCACAGGCGGCAGGGCGACTTCGTCGGGCGGCGCAGCCTGTTGCGGCCCGCAAACAGTGCACGTGATCGCTACCAGCTCGTCGGCCTCGCCATCGAAGGCAGCCTCGCCATGCCGGCGGTCGGCGCACACCTGAAGTCCGCCATGGCACCAAGCGAAGGCTATGTCACCTCCGCCGCCTTCAGCCACGCCCTCGGCCGTCCGGTGGCGATGGGGATGGTCAGGGCGGGATCACAACGCATGGGCGAGACATTCACGCTCTCCCAATCGGCCGGCCGCGTGCGCATCGTCGAGCGCACAGCCTATGACCCCGCAGGAGCACGCCTCCATGCATGACCAGGACGCCATCATTCGCCCGCTTGACTTGCCCAGCCTCACGGCGCTGCGTCTGTACAAGCCATCCCCGGATCACGTCCGGCAGGCATCTAGCGCCCTCGGCTTTGAACTGGCCGGGCCTCCCAACACCTTCACCGCCGGCCCTGCCAGGACAGCGAGGCTTGCACCCGCCGAATGGCTCGTGACGCAAGGGCCCCCGATGCCCGAGATCGCCGCGAGGCTTGCCGGCATCCTGCACCACGCCAGCGACATCCGCCCCGGCAAGCTCGGATGGATCCTGTCAGGTTCCCGCGCGGCCGACATTCTCGCCCGCGACTGCACGCTTGACCTTCATCCGCAGGCCTTCCCGCCAGGCAGCGTGACCTGCACGCTGGTTGCGCAGGTAACTGTCATCCTCGAGCGCATCGACAACACAAGCTTCAGCCTCATCGCCGACAGGTCCCTCGAGGACTACCTCAAGGCCTGGTTTGCCGACGGCCTCGAAGCGTGGTGAGCCCCGCCAGGCCAACCGCGGGGGCACGAGCGCACCAACGCTCGCGACAATCACCTAACTATTTGAAAAGATTGGTGGGTGATGCAGGAATCGAACCTGCGACCCGCTGATTAAGAGTCAGCTGCTCTACCATCTGAGCTAATCACCCGCCGCAGCAGCCGTT